>CAZZPH010000290.1:0-4054 GCA_964655725.1 uncultured Hyphomicrobium sp. | reverse complement strand
TGTCAACCTTGCGCCAGCGCCGATCCCGGGAACGGCTGACAATTGCCCTGCAAAGTGCCACATTCAGAGCGGTTACCTGGGTGTGAAGGGCCATCGCCGCCGTGCTCCACGATCCTGACATCGACAATCAGCGGACCACCCGCTCCGACCTGCCTCCCGGCCCGGGAACGGCACGAGAGCGCTCGGAATTTTCTGGCGGGGCGGCTTCGCGGGGATTGACATGGCTGACGCGGCCCCGGTTTGGGCTTCCTGGCCGGCTATTGGTCCTGACCGCCCTCTTCATCATGGTTGCCGAGGTGCTGATATTTCTGCCCTCGCTCGCCAGCTACCGGATCAACTGGCTGAACGACCGGGTGAGAACGGCGCAAGTCTCTGCGATCGCAGCCGATGCCGTGCCCAGCCGCGACGTGCCGCCGGCACTGAGAAACGAATTGCTGCGCACCGCGCTCGTCCGCGCCATCGCCATTCGCCGCGGGGGCGCCCGGCGCGTCATTCTCCCGCCCGTCCAGGAAATCCAGATCGATGTGACGTTCGATCTGCGCCAGCCGTCGCGGCTGACGTTCGGCGAAGCGATGAATTTGCGCATCCACCACATCAAGGATGCCGTGGCCACGCTGATGACCACCGAAGACCGCACGATGCGGGTCATTGGCCTCATCGGTCCCCGGTATGACGACGTCATCGAAGTTGTCATGCCGGAGGAGCCATTGCGGCGCGCAATGCTGCGCTATGGCACGGAAATTTTCTGGTTATCGTTCGTTGTCGCGCTCGTTGCTGGCGCCCTTGTCTATTTCATCATCAGCAGCCTCCTTGTGAAGCCGATCCTCCGGCTCACGCGCAATATGCTGGCCTATGGTGAGAATCCAGAAGATCCCGCCCGCATCATTCAACCGTCGGGCCGCCGCGACGAAATCGGACAGGCAGAAGTTGAGCTCAGTCAGATGCAGCAGCAATTGTCGCAATTGCTGTTGCAGAAAACCCGCCTCGCACAGCTTGGCCTCGCCGTTTCCAAGATCAATCACGACCTGAGAAACATGCTGGCCAACGCGCAATTGATCTCGGATCACCTCACCGGCGTGCAAGATCCGACCGTACAACGGTTGGCGCCCAGGCTCGTTGCCTCCCTGGATCGGGCCATCAACTTCTGTAACGAAACACTCCGTTTCGGACGTACGGAAGATTCCATCCAGCGGCGCGAGATGCTGCCACTACGCCCGGTTGTCGCCGAGGTCGCAGAAAGCCTCGGCCTGAGCGAGACTGGGCCCATCGAACTTCACCTGGATATCTCACCGGAGTTGCGCATTGACGCCGACCGTGAGCACCTCTTTCGCATTCTCAGCAATCTGGTCCGCAATGCCCTGCAGGCCCTGGAAGGGCGCGAGCCGGGCGCGCCACCGGGGCGCATCGAAATCCTGGGCCGCCGCACCAACGACAAGGTCGCGCTGACGGTCCGCGATAACGGTCCAGGCGTGCCGGAGCGTGCAAAGCCCAAATTGTTCCAGCCGTTCCAGGGCTCCACAAAAAGGGGTGGCACGGGGCTCGGGTTGCCGATTGCGGCGGAGTTGGCCCAGGCCCATGGCGGCTCGCTTCAACTCGCCGACAGCGCGACCGGCGCAACGTTCGTCTTGGAAATTCCAGACCGTGAAAAACTCAAGCCCGGCTGAGCCGGCGGTTCCGCTGGATCGCACGCCACGATGCAGCCCTTGACGATCCGCAAGCGGGCTGATATCCGCCTCGCTCCGATGATCAGCGGACTTGAACGCCCGGTGATTGTCCCCTAAAGAACGCTTTCGGCCGGGTCGTCCGGCCAATCTTGGATGCGGGTGTAGCTCAGCGGTAGAGCATCACGTTGCCAACGTGAGGGTCGAGGGTTCGATCCCCTTCGCCCGCTCCATTTTCACCGGCAGCAGGCCGTCAAGCAGCTGTGGCTGGCGTTTTGTCAGCCCGCAGCTCCAGTTTCTGCAGCAGCTCCAAAGTCAGACCGCGGACCGCATCTCCCACGAAACCGGGATATTTTGCAAAGTAGGATCTGTCTTCGATCCGGAACCGTGCTGCATCCTGGAGCGCCTGCGAACGCGGAATAACACCGCTGAAGCAATCATTTTCGGGATTGTCAGCAAGCCAGCGATGGTACTCCTCCTCGGTAATGGAGGTCGGGTCCTTCATGTTGACGATGACGCCAAGGTTTTCGGCAAAGCCCATCTCCGGATTGAGCGCCTTGAACCTGCGGAACACATCAAGGCCACACACGGATATGTAGTCGGCCTTCGTTGGTGAGATGTGGAAGTCCGTCTCGCGCAGCCAGCACTCGGTCAGAACGGACAGTCCCGGTGGACAATCAATCAGGATGATGTCGAAGACGCTGCGGACTTCATCCAGTAGATGAGCAATCGCCGAGCGTAACGGCCCGTGGAGGCCTTCTTTGGAGACCTCCCGCTCGAACAGGGTGAGTTGCATATCACTGGCGATCAGGAAGACCGTTCGCGCGTCATCGACATCGCCCACGTCCCGGATCACAATGCGTGACCAGTCGGGGCTGCCCCCCTGCAAGACCCGCGCGACCAGATGATCGACGATTGTCAGCCCTTCCGACTGCATCCGGTGAAGGTTGGCAACCGAGGTCAACATACTGGAAACGCTGGCCTGGGCGTCGCTGTCTATGACCAGTACGTTCTTTCCGTGATAGGCCGACAACGTTTCTGCGAGCGCGAGCACGAGCGTCGACTTGCCCACCCCGCCCTTCGTATTCATGACTGCGATTGAATTGCGCGGCATGCGCCAGACCCCCCGGACCTGCCGGACTCATACTGCCTGGAGTAGGCGGAAGACCAGCCCCGTCTGCGGGTCGAATGTGGCATCCTTCGGGGTGATCCGCGCCAAATCAGGGTTCCTGGCAAAAAAACTCATGGCGGCACGGAGCCGCCATGAGCCTTTTTGTACAACTCTGACCGCCCCGAACGATCAGAAATTGCGGCGCAGTCCTGCGAGAGCTAGTGGTCTTTCATGCGCACCGGACGCCAGGCATAGCCGCCATCGCGAACACGGACCGTGCTGCGCTCGACGCCGTAAACCGCGGGCTTCACGACGACATGTGATTGCGCGGGACGCACGACGTGGGTGCGCTCCACATGGCGCACGATCGGCGGCTCATAAACATGACGTACGCGGGCCGGACGCATGAGAACGCTGCGCGGAACGTCCGCATAGACCGGCGGATTGATAACAGGAACATTGCGCGCGGGCCGGACGACGACGTGCCGCGTCACGCTGCGGGTCACCGGCGGCGTTTTGACGAGACACTTGATCTCACGACCATGACGGTCGTGCTTGATGGTCCATTTCGTGCCGCCCGGATGGACGACGACGTTCTCAGTGACGGTCCGCATCTGGGCCGGAACCGTCGTGTAGGTAACCGTCGCCGGCTTGACAAGTTCACGGCGCATGACCGTTGCATGAACCGCAGGCTCGCCAACAGCATGAACCCGGCCCGGCGACACGACGACGCGCTCGACGCGCTTGGCGATGACGGGGGGCGTGTGAACGACGTGGCGGCGTTCGGGTTTGACGACAACCTTGCGCTCAACCGCGCGATAAACGGCGGGCAGCTTGACCTTTTCGTAACAGGCGACGGTCTGGCCTTTGCATCCATGTCCCGCCTCGACGGGGGCCGCTAACCCGAGGAGCGCTCCTGCGGCAACCCCCGCCCAAGCCCTTTTTGTGATGATGCCTGTCATGCGCTTCTCCTCTGCAGAGCTCAGGTACAAATCCCGTACCCGGATGGTATCGCAGAAGTGGCTCAGCCATCGAAGCCGCGCATCGCCTGGTGGTTAATGCAAAATCAACACAACCTCGGCGTTTTTGAGTGGAAGGCAGCGCATTTCTCGCTCGTGCCTGATCAGTGACGGAAATGACGCATTCGAGTGAACACCATCGCCAGGCCGCGTTCGTCGGCAGCCGCGATAACCTCCTCGTCGCGGATCGATCCGCCCGGTTGAATGACCCCGCGCGCGCCGGCCTCGGCGACATTGATCAGTCCGTCGGGAAACGGAAAAAA
>CAZZPH010000289.1:0-4058 GCA_964655725.1 uncultured Hyphomicrobium sp. | reverse complement strand
ACCGTCGAACAGCAGAGCGCCGATGCGTTCGTCGGAGACATCGGCATCTCCAATCCGATATTCCCCAACGCTTACGGCGACTGCACCAAGGCCCAGACGGTCTGTCTTAAGGCACCCAACGGGAACAGCGATCGCAATGATGGTCATGAGATCGGCCGGGAGCTGTTCGATCTCGTCGTGTTCTACTCACAGAATCTTGCCGTTCCGCCGCGCCGGACCTTAAGCGATCCTGAAGTTCTGGCCGGCAAGGCGCTGTTCAGCTCGATCGGGTGTGCATCTTGCCATGTGCCGTCCTACACGACGGGAGCCGTCCCGGGACAGCCGCATCTGTCGAACCAGAAAATCTGGCCCTACACGGACCTGCTGCTACACGATATGGGCGAGGGGCTTGCTGACGGCCGCCCTGAGGGAAGTGCCAGCGGCCGGGAATGGCGTACGCCGCCGCTGTGGGGCATCGGTTTGACGGGCGCAGTCAGCCGCCACACGCAATTGCTGCATGATGGACGTGCCCGCAACGTTGAGGAGGCGATCCTCTGGCACGGTGGGGAGGCTGAGGCCGCGCGGGATGCCTACGCGAAGCTCCCTGCGGAGGAACGCGAAGCGCTGCTGCGGTTCGTGAAATCCCTGTAAGTGCGCGTCGAGCGTTGCAGTTTTGCAGCGGTGCTCTGAAATCGACCAAAGCTGCCTGTCACCAAACTCGTGATTTTTCGCGCAATTCACGCGCAACGACCGCGAGTTTTGAACGATTTCAAACTTCAATGTTTGACAACTTTTGTCTCCAGCGGCTTCATGCTCAGTGTCACAAACGTGATGCCGTCCGGCTCAAGCTGGACGCCTGATCTCGAGACCTTGACTCTCGACCATTGGGGGAAACCGATGACTAAGTTCACGCTGAGCGCGGGCTCGGCCCGCGTGCTTTTTTCTATCCGTACAACTCATCTTATCACCTCTGTATCCGCCGCTGCGATCACCCTCGTGCTTGCAAGCGGGCCAGTGCGTGCGCAGAACGCCGTGCCGGAACCGCAATCGCCGGCGGCGGCTGGCATCGAACTGCCGGAAATCGAGGTCACGACCACGCAGGTCAAGCCCAAGCAGCAAAAATATCCCTCACCGAAGGTCGCCAAAAAGGCTCCGGCGTCATCGAGTGGCTCTGCTGCGCCAGCAGCTTCGTCACCGCAGTCGAGTGCCGAAGCGCAGAGCGAGCCGGCATCGGCGGCAACCGATACTATACCTGCTGTTGCGACATCGGGAACGCTGGTGGGGGATCGCGAAGGCCTTCTTGACCTTTCTGGGTCTGGCGGCGTCGTGGATGGCGCTGAGCTTTACACCAGCCACGTCTTCACTGCCAACGAGGCCCTGCGCAAAGTGCCCGGTATCGTTGTGCGCGACGAGGAGGGTTTTGGTATCCGGCCGAACATCGGCATCCGCGGCATGAACCCGACGCGCTCGACCAAAACACTGCTGCTCGAAGACGGGATCTTCATCACCTATGCCCCCTACGGCGACAATGCGAGCTACTTCCATCCGTCGATGGACCGCTATGAGAGCGTGGAAGTCATGAAGGGCGCGGACCAATTGCGCTTCGGTCCGCAAACCATCTCGGGCACGATCAACTATGTCACTCCCAACCCGCCGCGCAAGCCCGCGGGCTTCGTGGCCGGGACGGTGGGCAACAACGACTACTATAACGGACAAATCAACTACGGCGGCTGGGTCGGCAACTTCGGCGGCCTCGTCGACTATGTTCACAAGGAAGGAAACGGCGCGCGCCAGAACACGCATCACGAGATCGACGACCTGGGCGTCAAGGGCGTGGTGCAGATCAGCCCGAATGCGGCCCTGATCAGCAAGTTCAGCTACTTCACGGAGGATTCTCAGGTCACCTACTCGGGTCTCACCGAGGCGGAGGTGCGCAACTTCGGCCTCTATTACAACCCCTTCAAAAACGACGAATTCGATACCGAACGGATCGGGGCCTCCACGACCCTCAATTGGGACTTGAATGAGAACGTGAGCGTGGCTTCGACCTTCTATTATAACAGCTTCGATCGCTACTGGTGGCGCCAGTCCAGCAATACTCAGGACGGGCAGTGCGGTGGCGCGTTTCGTGATGCACGCCTTGCCGGCATCGCGGTTGATCCCGACACCTGCAATTCCGCTCAGGGGCGGTTGCGTGAGTACGAAACCCGTGGCTTCGAGCAGCGCTGGACCTTCGACTACGATCTGACCGAGGCGATCTCCAACCGCTTGCGAACGGGCTTCCGCATCCATTCGGAGGACCAGTACCGGCGCCAGGTCAACGCCAACACACCTACCGGGCGATCGGGTGTTCTGAGTGAAGAAAACGAGCGCGAGGCTAAGGCTGTGTCGTTGTTTGCAGAGAACCGATTCTCGTTTGGCGCATTCAGCGTGACGCCCGCTTTGCGCTATGAAGATATCGACTACACGCGCTTCAACAGGCTGAATGGGGCGCAAGGTCGAGACGAGGTCAAGGAATGGATTCCAGGACTCAGTGTGGGCTTCGAGCCGACGAAGAATTTCCTGCTCTTTGCCGGCGTGCATGAAGGCTTCGCTCCGCCCCGCGTCGAGGATCTGATCGACAACAGCGGCGGCAGCATCGATGTCGACTCGGAAAGCTCGACCAATCTTGAAATCGGCTTCAAGAGCGCGCCGCTCAGGGGGCTGACCCTGGATGGCACCTACTTCCGCAACGACTTCGACAATCTGGTCGCGGTCGGATCAATCGCGGGCGGAGGCGTAGATCTGGCGCAGGGCGAAGCGCTGTTCGAAGGCGTCGAGCTCTTCGCGCGTCTCGACAGTGCGCGCTTCATGAATACGAGTTGGAATGTCTATGGTCAGTTGGCCTGGACGTACCTGTGGACGGCCGAGCAATCGACACCGTTCCAGCGCGTTTCTGACGGCACGGCCATCGCCGGCGACACGGCAGGCAATCGCCAGCCCTATGCTCCCGAGCATCTCGTCACGGCCCGCATCGGCTATGCGCTCCGCAACTTCGATGCGCATGTCGAGATGGTCTTCGTTGATGAGCAGTTCGCCGACTTCCAGAACTTCGCCAGCCCGGACGCGGCAACAGCAGGTGGTGTGAGCGGAGCATCGGGCCGCTTTGGCAAGATTGACAGTCACACCATCGTCAATCTCGGAGTGACCTACACTTATGAGCCAACAGACACCGATGTCTTCCTTGCCGTGAAAAACGTATTCGACGAGGAGTACATCGTCGATCGCACACGCGGCATCCTGCCCGGCTCGGAGCGATTGTTCCACGTCGGTGTGAAGCAGAATTTCTGATCTCTTCGCACCCAAGTGCCTTCAAGAACGAAACAGCGAAAGGCCGGGATCTCTCCCGGCCTTTTGTTGTGCCAATGTTGTGCGTCGTCTGGAGGTGTGGATCACAAGCGTTTCAGAGTTCACCTGTCAGGAACTGGGCGCGGCCCAGACCGAACGACCAGTCCTCGTCGGTGCAGGTGACCATGTTGATCATCACGTCAGACGGGGCGATGCCGCAATGGGACTGCAACTCGCTGACCGCGAGGCGATAGAACGTCTCTTTCATCTCGCGGGAACGCTGCCGCGTCGTCACTTGGATGCATACGAAGTCCTTCGTGCGCGGGATGCCGAGACCGGTGTCCTCCATGATCATCCGCGATGGTTCGTGCTCGTGGACGATCTGGTAGCGATCTCGCTCAGGAACTTTGAAGGCCGCCAGCATGGCGTGATGCAGGGCGTCCAGCAGCGAGCGCAGTTCTGAGTCGGTGCGGCCTTTGTAAATATCGATGCGCAGGAGCGGCATGGCATGTCTTTCGAGGCGACGTTGGGGGAGGACGATAGCTTTGCGGCTTGAAGTCGTGATGGATGGGGGATGTTACCGGGGTGCGCGGTTCGTCACTCTCCGGACTGAAGCCCGCGCTTAGGATTTTGGTGTTGCGGCTGCGCGCAGAGCCCCGCGCGTAGGGTTGGCGTGGCGGCTGCGCGCAAACCAATATGGTGGAGCCAAGCGGGATCGAACCGCTGACCTCTTGCATGCCATGCAAGCGCTC
>CAZZPH010000288.1:0-4059 GCA_964655725.1 uncultured Hyphomicrobium sp. | reverse complement strand
ATGCGCCCGTTGGAGCGCCGCTTCACTTCCTCCAGAACATCCGACAGCGCCGTCTCGGCCTTGTCCCAAAGCTCGTCCGCACCCACACGCTTTTCAGGCCGCGTCGAGAGCTTGATGAAAATGTCCTCGAAGCCGAAGTCCTTGTAGATGGAGAGCATCAGATCGTTGATCTTGAGGCACTCCTCCATGATCTGGTTTTCGGTGATGAAGATGTGCGCGTCGTCCTGCGTGAAGTGGCGCACGCGCAGCATGCCGTGCAGCGCGCCCGACGGCTCGTAGCGGTGCACCTTGCCGAACTCGGCAATCTTCAACGGCAGATCGCGGTAGCTTTTGAGGCCGTGCTTGTAGATCTGGACGTGGCCCGGGCAGTTCATGGGCTTGCAGCAGAACACGCGCTCGTCGGGCAGCGTGGTGGTGAACATGTTCTCGCCGTAGTTCTCCCAGTGGCCCGAAAGCTCCCAGAAGTGCTTCTCCATCATGTCGGGTGAGTTCACTTCCATGTAGCCGGCGCGCTGCTGCGCCCGGCGCATGTAGGAGATGAGCGTCTGGAACAGCGTCCAGCCCTTCGGGTGCCAGAAGATCGAGCCCGGCGCCTCCTCCTGGAAATGGAACAGGTCCATCTCGCGGCCGAGCTTGCGATGATCGCGCTTCTCGGCTTCTTCGATCTGCGTCAGATACGCTTTCAGCTCGTCCTCGGTCGCCCAGGCGGTGCCGTAGATGCGCTGGAGCTGCGGGTTGTTGCTGTCCCCGCGCCAGTAGGCGCCAGCGAATTTCATCAGCTTGAAGGCTTTGCCGATCTGGCCCGTCGAGGTCATGTGCGGGCCGCGGCACAAGTCGAACCACTCACCCTGCTTGTAGATCTTCAGATCCTGGCCTTCGGGGATGGCGTCGACGAGTTCGACCTTGAACAGTTCGCCCTTATCACGGAACACCTGCTTGGCTTTCTCGCGCGACCACACGTCCTTGGTGAAGGGGGCGTTGCGGGCGATGATCTCGGCCATCTTCTTTTCGATACGCGCGAGATCGTCAGGATGAAACGGCTCGGCCTTGGCGAAGTCGTAGAAGAATCCGTTGTCGATCACCGGACCGATGGTCACCTGCGTGCCCGGCCAGAGCGCCTGCACGGCCTCCGCCATCACGTGTGCGCAGTCGTGCCGGATCAGGTCCAGCGCGGCGGGATCGGTGCGCGAAACGAACGTGATGGCCGCGTCGGCGGTGATGGGATCGGCGAGGTCTGTGAGCACGCCATCGAGTTGCATGGCGACCGTGCGCTTGGCGAGCGAGGGCGAGATAGATTTCGCCACCTCCAGACCCGTGGTGCCCTTGGCCACATTGCGGGTCGCGCCGTCCGGAAACGTCAAGGTGACGTCGGTCATCTCACTCTCCTGATGCTCACTCGCCGCATACGGGTGCGGCGTAAGACGAATGCGGCCATGTCATGACGCCGGAGCGGCCCTGCTGTCAAGATCGGGACACCGGTTAGCGCCTGGTTAGCCGTTCAGAGACGGCATTTCGTAAAGCAGTTCTGGTTACGATCAATTCACCTGGAGGGGCACGCCCTGCGGCCCGCTTGACACGACGATTGGGGACAATTCCATGCAGATGCCGAAACTTCTGATCCGCAAGGCGATCATCAACGTGCAGGGGCGCATGCGTCCCGTCATCCAGGTTCAGGCCTCGGTCAGTCCGGACATGGAAAAAATGCTGCAGGAGCACTTCAAGGAGGTGAACCTGTTCAAGCGCTCGGCTTATTCCAACGGCTTTCCTTCCAACGTGCCGGAGGTGTCCGCGTCGCTTCAACCCCACCTCGCCGCGCTGATGCGCAGCGACGCCTGCCCGGAGATCGCGGTCAAGACGCTGCTGGCCGGCCAGCTCTTCCAGCCCAGTTCCATCTGGGAGTTGAAGGCCTTCGAGTACATCGCCCAGCGCGCCTTTGATGCCCTCGTCGATCTCATGATGACGATGGCGGAGATCGGCCGCGAAACCATCTATCAGCCGGCCATTTCAGATCTCCTCGCGTTCAAGCTCGACGCCGTTGCGGATGCTCCTGCCGTACCAGTCACCATAGAGCCAGGGCCGGAAGGGGTGGCGGACGCTGCGTAAGTCGGGGACGGGATCGTAACCGTGCGTCCCCCACGGGTGGCACCGCACGATGCGCGAGACCATCAGCCAGAAGCCCTTCCAGGCGCCGTTGCGATCGATCGCTTCGAGCGCATACTCCGAGCACGTGGGCAGGTGGCGGCATTCCATGCCAACCCAGCCCTTCAGCGTGTAGCGGTAGAGATGGATCGGGGCTTTCAGGAGCGTTGCGGCAAGACCCATGTTCTGGCCAGCCCTCAGGCGTCTGCGACAGGAACAGCAGCTTGGCTCAGACCGCTCCCTGTTCCCGCATTCATCGCGGCCAGCGCCTTTTCGACAGCATCGAACACGAGCAATGTCGAGGTATGACGGTGGCGGTAGTCGCGAACGGGCTCCAGGATGCCAAGATCGGCCCAGCGGCCGGCAGGCGGGGGCCCATTCTCCTTGAGCATGCGCCGCATTGTGCGGGCCACCTCGGAAAACTCATCGATCGTCGTGCCCACGATCTCACGCCCGACAACGGAGGCCGCCGCTTGCCCCAGGAGGCACGCTTTGACGTTCTGCGCAAAATCGGTGAAGCGCCCCTCCCTCACCGTGATCTCCACCTCGACGGTGGACCCGCAGAGCTTGGAATGGGCGAGCGCGCGCGCATCCGGAGCCGTCAGATGGCCCGTTCTTGGCATTCCGGCGGACAATTCCAGGATCTTGGAGTTGTAGATATCGTCAAGATCGGCCATGTGGGCTCCGCGCCTTGTCTACCGGTCACGCGCGCGGCACGTTCCGCGGCACGTTCCCGGCACCTGACATCGAAAACCGTTATATAGCGGCTTTCGCCCCTCCCGCCAGGGACGAAAGCCCAACTCTGGACTGGCGGACCAATCGCGAGGCTGCCGATGTGCCCGACCGACACTTCTTTTCCCGCCCCCGGATCGCGCGACGACCTGGAATCGGGGCTTGCTCTGACACCGCGTTTTGATGCTGACGGGCTCGTTGCCGCTGTCGCAACCGACGCGGCGACGGGTGAGGTGTTGATGCTGGCATGGATGAACGCGACCGCCCTCAAGCGGACGATCGAGACCGGTGAAGCGCACTTCTTCAGCCGCTCGCGTCAACGCCTTTGGAAGAAGGGCGAGGAAAGCGGCAATGTCCTGGAGGTCAGCGAGATGCGCGTCGACTGCGATCAGGATGCGATCTGGATGAAGGTTGCCGTCCGCGGGACGGGCGTCGCCTGCCACACGGGTCGTGGCTCATGTTTCTACCGGCGCATCCCCGTGGGCCAGGGCTGGTCCAGCGAACAGCGTTTAGTAAAAATCTGAAACGCTAACGTTCCCCCGCGTGCGGCCGGCGGGGCCCATTCCGCTCTCCTGCCCCAGCTTGGTGAGTGCCTTATCGATTGAGTGACGCTCCCACTAGGAGCCCTTTAATTCTGGCCTGTTAACATCGATCTTGAAGGAAGGACCGTCCCGTCACGGCACAGCTACTCCCTCCCGGAGCGGCACAGCCGTTGCAGCGGACGGCGGCAAGGGGAGGTTATCGCGCCGGCATATCGCCACGCGGGGCACCTCAACCGGGACCTTCGGAGTGCGCGTCATGGCGGGCGGCAAGATCGGATTGGCACTAGGCGGAGGCGCCGCGCGCGGCTGGGCGCACATCGGCGTGATCAAAGCACTGGTGGCAGCCGGGATCGAACCCGACATCGTCGTGGGTACGTCGATTGGCGCCGTCGTCGGTGGCTGCCACGTAGCCGGCCGGCTCGACGACCTGGAGGAATTTGCACGCGGACTCACCAAACGCCGCGTCTTTGGATATCTCGATTTCAATTTCGCCGGGACGGGACTCATTTCCGGCCAGCGGCTCTGCGATCGCCTCGACCGGCATCTGGCAGACGTTCGTATCGAAGCCCTCCCGCGCCGCTTCACAGCGGTTGCCACCGAGATCGGCTCTGGTCACGAGGTCTGGCTGTCGCGCGGACGGCTCGTC
>CAZZPH010000287.1:0-4084 GCA_964655725.1 uncultured Hyphomicrobium sp. | reverse complement strand
GTCCGCACGCTCGGTATCGCGAGGGGGCTGACGGTCCGATCCCGTAGTGTCGTCGGCAATATCGGCGCGGCCATTCAGATCCTTTTTGGCGGGAATATCTCGGTCTACACGCGTCTTGCCGAGCAGACCCGGCAGGAGGCATTCGAATTGCTGATCAAGCATGCCGAAGCGATGGGGGCGAATGCCATTCTCGCGTTCCGCTATGATGCCAACGAAATCGCGTCCGCCGTGACAGAAGTGCTGGCCTACGGGACCGCGGTCGTCGTCGAGCCGGTGGGCTAAAGGGCGGGCGAACGCAAAAGAAGATGACGCCGGAATGGCGAAGCGGGTGACAAACCGTAAAAGTTCCGCTAGACGTGGCCTCCCTGGCGCGGCGGGAGCCTGCGAAAGCAGCATCGGCGCGACCGTATAGGGGTGTAGCTCAATTGGTAGAGCGTCGGTCTCCAAAACCGAAGGTCGGGGGTTCGAGACCCTCCGCCCCTGCCATTTGATTGCGAGCAGGTCCGCGGCGAGGGCGCCGGGCCGGTTCTGATGAGGTGGCGCTTCCGGAATGCTCCGGCGGCGCTGCGCTCTTTTGTCGCATGCGCCCGGTGAAGACAGCGCCGAAGACCATGTATAACCCGTTGCAGTTCATCCAAGAGGTACGACAGGAAATCGCGAAGGTCACGTGGCCGACGTGGAAAGAGGTGTGGATCACCACACTCATGGTCCTCGTCATGGTCGCCCTGGCGTCGATTTTCTTCCTTGTGGCCGATCAGGTGCTCGGCTGGTTCATTAATCTGGTGCTCGGTCTCGGACGCTGACCTTCCCGTCAAGCAGTCAGCCTGATTCCGCGAAACGAGACGAGAGAAAACGCGAGCAATGCCGAAGCGCTGGTACATCGTCCACGCCTACACGAATTTCGAACGCAAGGTCGCCGAAGCGATCCGCGAGCGTGCCAAGGCGGCGAACCTCGATCATCTGATCGAGGAAGTCATGGTGCCGACTGAAGATGTCATCGAGGTGAAGCGGGGCCGCAAGATCCACGCGGAGCGCAAGTTCCTGCCGGGTTATGTGCTGGTCAAGATGGAGATGACCGATCCTGCTCTCGTGCTGATCAAGAATACCCCGAAGGTGACGGGGTTCCTCGGCGCTGACAACAAGCCGATGCCCATTCCTGAAGAGGAGGCCATGCGCATCCTCAACCAGGTGCAGGAAGGTGTGGAACGGCCTGCCCCTTCGATCATCTACGAGATTGGAGAGCAGGTGAAGGTAATTGACGGTCCGTTCGCCTCATTCCAGGGCGAGGTGGAAGAGGTCGATGGGGAGCGCTCGCGTTTGAAGGTCGGTGTGTCGATCTTCGGCCGCAAGACGCCCGTGGAACTGGAGTTCCAGCAGGTCGAGAAGGTTCCCGGCTGACGCCAGCCGGGTGCCGCGAACAGGTCGGCTTTGACAAGGTTCGAGGCTGGTCGCGAGTGCCGGTGCATGTCACCGGAAAGGTCCGCCGGTTTGGGTTCTTGTAATCCGAAGCGGCGGGGATGGCGCGGGAGAGCCAGTGCCGGCAACGGCCGGACGGCTCGATGGACCGCTAACCCTGAGACGGCCCGGGCCCGGATGGGCTTTGAGCCTCTCGCATACGACAGGGGACGATATGGCAAAGAAGATCGACGGCTACATTAATCTCCAGGTTCCGGCGGGGGCGGCTAATCCCTCTCCGCCGATCGGGCCCGCGCTTGGCCAGCGTGGCGTCAATATCATGGAGTTCTGCAAGGCGTTCAACGCCAAGACCAAGGACATGGAGCAGGGCACGCCCATTCCGGTGAAGATCACGGTCTATTCGGATCGCTCGTTCTCCTTTGAGATGCGCAACCCACCCGCGACCTATCTGATCAAGAAGGCGGCGGGTCTGAAGCCGACTGGAAAGCCGGGCTCTGGCTCCAAGACGCCGGGTCGCGAGGTTGCAGGCACCGTGACGATGGCGCAATTGCGCGACATCGCCAAGGTCAAGATCAAGGACATGAACACCGACGATATCGATCAGGCTGCCAGGACACTCGCGGGCTCGGCTCGCTCCATGGGCCTCAAGGTTGCGGAGTGAACCGATGACACAGAGCACAGTGAGCGCCGCAGACATCAAGGCAACCCGCGAGGCGGGTGGCAAGCGCAATTTCGCAGTTCGCAAAGGCGTCAGCCCGACAAAGTCCTATGGCGTCGATGAGGCGGTGCGCCTCGTGAAGGAGCGCGCCAAGGCCAAGTTCGACGAGACGATCGAGATTGCCATGAATCTCGGCGTCGATCCCAAGCACGCCGACCAGATGGTGCGCGGGGTGTGCAATCTGCCAAACGGCTCAGGACGCACCGCGCGCGTTGCAGTGTTTGCGCGCGATGCCAAGGCTGAAGAAGCACGCGCGGCTGGTGCCGATATCGTCGGCGCGGAAGATCTGGTCGAGATCGTCTCGAAGGGACAGATCAACTTCGACCGCTGTATCGCGACGCCCGACATGATGGGGCTCGTTGGCCGGCTGGGTAAGGTTCTGGGCCCCCGCGGCCTGATGCCGAACCCGCGCGTGGGCACTGTAACGATGGACGTCGCCGGTGCCGTCAAGGGCGCCAAGGGCGGCTCGGTGGAGTTCCGCGTCGAGAAGGCCGGCATCGTGCATGCGGGCGTCGGCAAGGCGAGCTTCAGCGAACAGGCGCTGGTTGAGAACATCAAGGCGTTCGTGGATGCGGTCGTCAAGGCCAAGCCCGCGGGCTCCAAGGGAACATACGTGAAGAAAGTGTCGCTCTCCTCGTCAATGGGGCCGGGCGTCAGGATCGACACGTCGTCCGTGACGTCGGGTCAGACTCAGGGCTGAGGCCGTCGCGCGGAAAACAATTCGGGCGTTAAGCCCGGATGATTCAGAGCTGATCCCGGCGTCGCAAGAGGCCGGCTGACGCTCTGGATTGACTGTCCGAGACTGTGGGTGCCGCCTCGCCGGCTTGAACCTGTCACAGGGGCCCGCATGAGACAGAAGCAGTCTGGATTTTTCGGGTGCCAGCGGCGCTCGGGTGGTCCGGTTTGAGACTTCTGGGTCAGCACCGTGCCGTCCTTCTTGGTTGAAGGTTGCGTGCGGAAGGACAGACAAGGCGTCGCCCCAGGGCCGGAAACGGCTCACGGGCGGCAAGGTGCAACCCGCGAAGGGGCCCGTTACGACGGGTTTCGTCGCTACGAGGAGTGAGCAGTGGATAGAGCCGCAAAACGTGAGCTCATCGACCGCCTCCACGACGTGTTCGACAACACGGGCGTGGTCGTGGTTGCCCACAACACCGGTTTGGTGGCTGCCCAATCCGCGGAGTTCCGCCGTCAGGTCAAAGAGGCCGGCGGCTCCGTGAAGGTAGCCAAGAACAAACTTGTGAAGCTCGCGATCAAGGACACGGCGACTGCCGACTTTTCGGATCTGATGAAGGGCCCGACGATCCTGGCCTATTCGAACGATCCGATCGCGGCCGCGAAGGCGGCCGTCACGTACGCCAAGGGGAACGACAAACTCGTGATCCTCGGCGGCGCGATGGGCAAGACGCTGCTTGACGCGAATGCTGTCAAAGCGCTGGCAGACCTGCCGTCGCTGGATGAACTGAGAGCCAAGCTGATCGGCCTCCTGAACGCGCCGGCGACCAAGATCGCCCGCACCGTCAAGGAGCCGGGTGCAAAGCTCGCCAGGGTCGTCCAGGCGAAGGCAGCTGAGGGCGATGGCGCTGCTGCGGGCTGATGAGCCGATCCACGCGGGAGGCAAGAGAGCCCCCGCCTCAAAATGAAGTTTGAACCGGAAGGAATGAAACAAGATGTCGAAGCTTGAGAAAATCGTCGAAGACCTGTCGGGCCTGACCGTGCTGGAAGCCGCCGAACTCGCCAAGATGCTGGAAGAGAAGTGGGGCGTCTCCGCTGCCGCCGCCGTGGCGGTTGCGGCTGCTCCTGCTGCAGGTGGCGCTGCCGCGGCGGTCGAGGAGCAGACCGAGTTCACGGTCGTGCTCGTTGCTGGTGGTGACAAGAAGATCAACGTCATCAAGGAAGTCCGCGCCATCACGGGTCTGGGCCTGAAGGAGGCCAAGGATCTCGTCGAGGCCG
>CAZZPH010000286.1:1914-4092 GCA_964655725.1 uncultured Hyphomicrobium sp. | reverse complement strand
GACGGCGCCGACGTTCTGGCTCGATACATGCACGCGGCGGTCGACATCGCGCTCGGAGCTCTCAACATCATCCATCCGCGCCTCGACACCGCCGACTGGCTGCAGGCGCGGGAGGTAGCGGCGGTCGCCTGCGACACCTACGCCGTCGAGGTCCGCCCCGAGGCGACCGAGCACATCCGCCGCCCCTGGCACTGGGTGGTGATCCCCAACATGGGCCTCACCGTCGGCGAGATTTTCCACCTCGACGAGCTCGCGGCCGACTGCGCCCTGGACGGCGTCTGGGATTTTTTCTTCTGCGCCGCTCCCCTCCCGATCACCGGCGCGGTCGGCTCCCCGGTCAACCCGATCGCGATCAAGTAGCTCCGCGCCACACCGCCCGCCGGCCAATGCGCCGATGCGGACAGACGAGCCACCATCGGCCGGTGAACTCCGGTCGTCACCCTAGCCGGACGCGTAAGTCCGCAGAGTGAGACAAGCCCGACTGTCACCCAGTGGCAGTCCGTGGCAGCGTTGCCCGTGTCCTGGCCGTAGCAAGAAGCCGGGCGGCCGGGATGTCCTATTTGGAGGATGATCTAGAATGAACATGAAATTAATGTTCATCGATATTTGGTCTAATTTTGAACACCGTGCGCGTAATACTGATAAGTATAAGTAGATACCAAAATAATATCAACAAAGCACCGCCGTTGAATAGACGTTGCTGTCACGGTTCCGCTGAGGAAAGCGGCTTTATCACCACAAGAAGAACTCCGACAAAAAATAACACAATTAGCACATGGGCCGCTAAGTGTACGCCAGATCTTGTGTCCCTCAGACCGCCGTCTTGCTGATATCGCTCCTCAATCTGATTCATCGCGAGATGCAATTGAGCGATTGAAGCTAATGTTATAGCGAGTATTATTCCAAGCACGGCAATAAATTCATGATTTACAAAATCTTTCAGAAACGCATTGTTGTCGCTCAAAACCAATGGCGCATAAGCTGATAGAACAATAATAACGCCAGAAAATACTATGAGAGCACAATAGCCGATGTTTCTAGTCATATCATAAATATCACCTTGATTGCATTCATGACCATATCAAAACGGCCGCGTTTCTGTGAAGGATGCTCTGGAATAACTACTCGCTGTGTGCGAGATCTGGAACGAAATTGCTTGTGGTCTCTTGTTTTTGCGCGAACAGAGCCGCCGCCCCTTGTCGCGTATGTCACCGCCTCTTTTACAAGACGTGTCTCAGGTTCTAGACCGTCTTCATTTTCAAACTGCAACTTAACACGCCTGGCTTTCTCGCTTTCTCGCATAGCACGCATCTCACGATCGAAATCATGCTCGGTGCCAAATTGATTTGGGGTAATGAGATCAAAAATAAGAGTGGCAATATTTCCACGATTTTCCTGAACGAATTCCCAAAAGTCACTGGCATCAACAATTGGACTCGGTTCAATCACAAATGGCGAAGGTGGATCCTGTTCATTGATGTGCTCAGCAAGAGATTCAATAAGCGCAATCGGGGAACCGACTTTTGGTTTTCGCTCAAATGGCAGCTTTTTGTCCATCAGCGTGAGGCCGTGGGTCTAATAAGATAGTTGATGCCTGCCAGCTTTCCCTACTAGTATCTTCCAATCCATCATCAGGCGGGGCATTTTCGGAAAGCACAATTTGACGTCCAATTCGGCCATAGATGATAGTATCCCTTGAATTCAACACGGGAACATAGTGATACTGTTCCTTACGGTGGATAAACTCGATGCGACTGCCGAACAAGACACGCAGCCACTCCTCACGTGAGTACGGACTTCCCGAGGGAGCACGTTGTTCAAACGTGTCAATTTGCTTGCGCTCCAGTAGGGAAAGACGCACGAGGTCGAACTGCATGCCCGTCCCGCCACTGCGAATGAGCTGAGAGGGGGACTTTGCCCTGAGCGCGCGTTCGAGCCAAGTAGAAATTGATTGGGTGGTTGGACCGGGCTGCGGGCCACCCGACCCGGGAACGTACCGGGCCTTGAACATCTTCCTATGAGCTGCTACACACGTCGCACCGTCAGCCGCAAGGGGGGCGACTTCGGCGCGGGGTCCGCGTTTACCAAACGAACCCAGCAACATCTTGATAAACAAGGAATCCCAAGCAAGCGGGCCGGCCTAGAAGCCGACCATGCGGGCGGGGAGGTAGGTGGCGG
>CAZZPH010000286.1:0-1904 GCA_964655725.1 uncultured Hyphomicrobium sp. | reverse complement strand
GCGGTGGCGCTGGTCGAGCGCGTGGGCGCCGATCTGGGGCGCATCGATACGGAACTGGCGAAACTCGCGTCGGCGACGCCCGGGACGAAGGGGGCGACGCCGCGGTACATGTCGGCATAGGTCATCTCGGGCGGCGCGATGGCGCGCAGATAAAAGATCGCCGGGGCCATGGGTGGGGTGAGGTAGGAGGTCTGGATGACGACGATCGCCATGATGCCGAACCAGAGCGGGTCGACCCCGAAGCCGCGCAGGATCGGCACGAAGATCGGGATGCAGATCAAGACCACCGAGACCCAGTCGAGCACGAAGCCGAGCACGAAGAGGATGAGGAGGAAGAGCGTGATCGTGCCGCCGGGGCCGAGTGCGAGGTACTGGACCAGATCCGCGACCAGTCGGTTGCCGCCATGGGCGCGGAAGATGCTGGTGAACATGGTGCCGCCGACGACGATGAACATGATCATCGCGTTGACCTCGAGGGTTTTGCCGACCGCCTCGAGAAAGGTCTTGCGGGTGAAGGTGCGGTAGACGAGCGAGAGGAGGATGGTGCCGAGAGCGCCGACCCCGGCCGCCTCGGTGGGCGACGCGATGCCGGCCAGGATCGAGCCGATCACCGCGACCACCAAAGCGAGTGCCGGGACCAGCGCGGTGAGCGTCACCCACAGCTTCTGGGCGAGCGGCACCGCCCGCTCCTCGCGCGGCGCCGGCGGGCCGTCGGACGGGCGCCACCAGCAGCGCAGGAGGATGTAGAGGACGAAGAAGACGACCATGAGCAGGCCGGGGATCAGGATGCCGGCGAACATGCGGCCGATCGAGAGCTGCGCCGAGGTGGCGTAGATGACGACGACGATCGAGGGCGGGATGATCGTGCCGAGCGAGCCGCCGGCGCAGATCGTGCCGGCGATCAGGCCCTTGTCGTAGCGCACCCGCATCATCGCCGGGATCGCCATCAGCCCGACCAGCGC
Organism: uncultured Hyphomicrobium sp.; assembly: GCA_964655725.1. Lineage (GTDB taxonomy): Bacteria > Pseudomonadota > Alphaproteobacteria > Rhizobiales > Hyphomicrobiaceae > JAGVSR01. Next base: position 942 of record CAZZPH010000286.1, on the reverse strand, counting down.
CTCGACCGCGCCGACGATGCCGGTGCCGGCGGCAAAGACCGCGCACATGGCGATGGTCGCGATCGACAGCCCGCCCGGCAGACCGCCCAGCCAAAGCCGCATGGCCTGGAACAGCCGCTCTGCGATGCCGGAGCGCTCCAGCATCGCGCCCATGAAGATGAACAGCGGGATGGCGGCCAGGACATAGGTGGAGGCGATGTCGTAGAGGAAGCGGAAGCCCTGCGTGCCGATCAGGTTGCCGAAGAACAGCCAGCCGAAGGTGAAGGCGACCGACATCAAGGCGAAGCCGACCGGGACGCCCAAGAAGACCAGCCCGAACAGCGCCGGGAACATCCAGGCGGCGGTCGTGCCGCTCACGATGGGATGACCCCGCCCGGCGTGCCCGGGGCCTCCCGGCCGGCGAGGCGTGCGATCCGGCGCAGGACCTCGGCGAGGCAGGCGAGGGCGAGGGCGCTAAGACCCAGCGCGATCGGCAGGTAGAAGGGCCAGATCAGCGGGCGCCATGCCGAGAGCACCCGGTCGTCGGTGAGAAAGGCGCGCACGGTCTGGCCCCAGGCGGCGTGGATGAGAAAGCCCAGCGCCGGCAGGAAGAGGAGGAGGTGGAAGAGGATCTGGACCACGTCTTGCACCGGCAAGGGCAGCTTGCGCGAGAAGACGTCGATGCGGACATGGCGGTCGATCCGCACCGCCCAGGCGGCGGCGAGAAGGAAGAGGGTGCCGTTGATCAGGTTCGCCACGTCGAAGGCCCAGATGGTGGGGGCGCCGAAGACGTAGCGGGCGGCGACCTCGTAAAGCGTGGTGCCGATCAGGACGATGAGGGCGACGCCCGCGACCCAAAGGAGGACGCGGGCGAGCCCGTCGATCAGGAGGAGGAGCGGCCGCATCGCCGGCCGGCCAAGGGGTGTGCCCCCGGCGCGGGCCTCAGCGCGGGCGGACGTAGAT
>CAZZPH010000285.1:3067-4096 GCA_964655725.1 uncultured Hyphomicrobium sp. | reverse complement strand
TTGCCGCGGTTCACGGCGGCATCGATCTGCAGATAATCGTAGGGACCCGAACCGATGTCACGACCCAGCGCCGATACGATGCCAGCCGTCACCGTGCCGCCCAGCCCGAACGGATTGCCGACGGCGAGCGCCCAGTCACCGACCCGTGTCGGTGCCTGAGAAAACGTCACGTGAGGGAAGGTCTTGTCCGATTTGATCTTCAGCAGCGCCAGATCGGTGCGCGGATCGGTGCCGATCAGTTCGGCTTCCAGCTTTTCCTGATCGTCGAAGCTGACCTGAATCTTGGACGCACCATCGATGACGTGATTGTTCGTCACGACGAAGCCGTCGGGCGAAATCACGAAACCAGAGCCCTGAGCCTGCTGCGGGGGACGGGGCGTTTGAGGACCGCGAAACTCGCGCGGCAGATTTTTGAAGAACTCGTAGAAGGGGCTGTCCTGGGGAATGTCGGGGAAGCCTTCCGGAAGCCCCCTCTCGTCACGTTGCGCGACACGCTCTGTGCCCGACGCGACCGAGATCGAGACGACCGAGGGTTTGACCTTTTCGATGATGTCGGCAAACGACAGGGGCGCACGCCCGAAGGGCGTTTCCACGCTTTGAGCGCCGGCGTCCAGCTGCGCCAGGGCCGGTCCACTGAGCGGCAGGGTCGCGCCAGCAATCAAGCCAATGCCGGCGGCAGCTCCCGCCAGCCCCCGGAAAGATGTGAACCGGCGCGCCAGAACGCCAGACGGGGTTGGCCTGGGATTTGCTCTACCAGAAGAGAAAGCCTGGCTGGCGCGGTCGAGATCGGGTGCGGGCATCGAAAGAACCTCCATCGGACTATTCCGCTCGTCAGTATGACGACTTACGGAATGGGGCCTTACGGGTGCCTTTCAACCGCCTTAAGACTTGTTAATGATCCGCGTGAATGCCGGCCGCAGGACAACAGTAGCAGGACGTTGCGTGAGCGGTTCCAGATCAGCTTCCAGCCCCATCCTCGCGCTCATCAACGCCAGGCACACGATCGCACGGCTAGCCGTTGGCGTGGCG
>CAZZPH010000285.1:0-3057 GCA_964655725.1 uncultured Hyphomicrobium sp. | reverse complement strand
GGGACCGGCCGCGGCGGGACCCATCTCTCCCATCGAGGCGTTCCAGAGCGGGCCCGGGCCCGCACGCAGCGTCATGGCAATCGCCGTGTTCGGGCCCGACGATCGCACGCCTTTGCCGGAACGCTTGAAAAACCTGGAGGACAAGATCGGGCTCATCTATGAGCCCAGATCGCGATCGGTCTGCACGGCCTTCTGCATCGACGAAACGACAATCGCCACGGCAGCGCACTGCCTCTTCCGCACTCAGGGCGAACGTCCGTTGCCCCTCAACGCCATCACATTCCGCCTTGCTTCTGAAGGCGTGCGCAGACGGACGCCGCTCGCCGGCGCACATCAGGGTGCAGCTGCCCAGCACATCGTCGCCGGATCGACCAGCCTCAGCACGCGCCCTCCCATCGACGCGACCCGCGACTGGGCACTGCTCCGGCTATCGAAGCCCGCCTGCCGCAAGGGCGGATTGCCACTCAACGCGACCGCGCCGCGGGACCTTGCCGCCCGCGACCGCGAACGCTCCGTCTACCAGGTCGGCTTTCACGGCGATTTCGGAGCCTGGAAGCTCACCTACAGTCCGCCGTGCCACATTCGTCAGCCCGCCACCACCGCCGAGGCGCGCGCGACGTCACGTGACTTCTCAGATGCGCACGCCCTCATCCTGCACACCTGCGATACGGGAGGTGCGTCGTCGGGCTCCCCGATGCTGATTGATGGCAGGAACGGGCCGGAGGTCGTGGGCATCAATGTTGGAACCTACATGCAGTCACGAATCCTGACCCAGGCGGGCGAGGTCGTGCACCGCTACAAATCCGACACCGTGGCCAACACTGCCGTCAGCACGCTGGCGTTCCTGCCACACCGTGCGGCCTTCGCCCAAGCCGGCGTGCTGGTCTCGGCGCGCGACATTACCCGCCTGCAAACGCGCCTGTCAGAAACCGGGCATTACCGCGGACAGATCGACGGCAAATATGGGCCCCGCCTGCGCCAGGCCATCCGCGCATATGAAGAGAGTGTCCGGCTTCTGCCGACGGGCATCGCAAGCTCAGCACTCCTCAGCAGGCTCGAAGCGGATTTTCAGCGTAACATCGCTGAGCCCGCTCCCGACCCTGCCCGGCGCATCATCGAAACGGGAAGTGTCAACCACCCCGCCGCCGGCACCGCGCCACGGGCGTCTCCCCCATCACAACCGCCCACCGCACAGAACGATTAGTGCGCTCTCCGCGCACCCGGCGGCTGACACGTGCGGACGATTACCTGGGTTTCGTCTGAGACCCCGGCTGATCGCCCGGCTCTGCGTCCAGCAGCGCTTTCAGGCGCCGCGCCTCCGCATCGGTCAGCCCCTCGACGGGGGCACTGGCCCCTGCCGCAGGGCTCCTTCTAAATTGGCGCAATACGGCCACAACAGCTGCCAGCAGCACCAGGAACGGCGCGATCCACAGCAGGAGTGTGCGATAATCGAACGGCGGACGCAGCAGCACGAAATCGCCGTAACGCGCCACCAAATACGATCGGATGTCGGCGTCGCTGTCGCCGGCGGCGAGCCGTTCGCGGACCAGGACGCGCAAATCACGCGCAAGCGGGGCATCGCTGTCGTCGATCGACTGGTTCTGACAGACGAGGCAGCGCAGTTCCAACGAAAGCGAGCGCGCGCGCTTCTCAAGGGCGGGATCGGTGAGCACCTCGTCGGGCTGCAAGGCGCGTGCACCGGGAGACAACACGACGAGTGCCGTCAAAGCCGCAACGACGATTGCCGCACACGAGGTCCGTGCGCGCGAAGCGGACCGGCTCATGTGCTCTACTCCGCGGGCAAAGGTGAAGCGGCGCGGCGCGCACGCTGGGGCGCACCAACCCTCAAGCGACGGTCGGCGAGCGAGATCGCGCCACCAATGAACATGATCACCGCACCGATCCAGATCAGCCGCACAAGGGGGTGGAAGTAGAGGCGCACGATGTAGGCGCCGCTCGGCTGCTGTTCGCCGATGATGGCGTAAAGATCACCCGTCCATGCCGCATAGATCCCGGCCTCGGACGTGGGCTGCGGCGGAGCGGTGTACATGCGCTTGGAGGGCAGCAGCGTTGCGATGCGATCTCCCTGGCGCGAGACCTCGAATGTCGCGACGTCTTCGGTGTAGTTCGGTCCCTTGACCGGCTCCACCTTCGTCAACCGCAACTCGTAGCCGGCAATTTCAGCCCGCTCGCCCGGCTTCAGCAGCAGGATACTCTCACTTTGATAAGCGCTGGTGCCGACGATGCCTAGCACCATCACACCCACGCCCGCATGCGCCAGCGCCGTCCCGTAGGCCGAGCGCGGCAGATTGACGAGACGGCGGCGGAATTGTGCGAACGGCACATCACCGAAGCGCGCGCGATTGAACAGATCAGCCACCGCACCCGCGATGACCCAGATGCCGATTCCAAAGCAGAGGGGAGCAAGCCAAGGCCCCCGCTCGGTCATGGCAAACATCGCGACGATCGCCAGAACCCCTACAACGGCGGCGAACGTCAGCCTTTGCGCAGCGGCAAGCACGTCGCCGCGCTTCCAGGCCAGCAACGGTCCGAAGGGCATCGCCAGCAAGAGCGGGATCATCAGCGGAATGAACGTCATGTTGAAGAAGGGCGGGCCAACCGAAATTTTGTCACCCGTCACCGACTCCAGGGCCAGTGGATAGAGGGTGCCGATGAAAACCGTGGCGCAGGCCGTCGTCAGCAGCACGTTGTTCAAGACGAGACTGCCTTCGCGGCTCAAGGGAGCGAACAGCCCTCCCTGACGCAGACCCGATGCCCGGGCGGCAAACAGCGCCAGCCCGCCGCCGGTGAAGAACAGCATGATCATGAGCACGAACACACCGCGCTCGGGATCGACGGCAAAGGCGTGCACCGATGTCAGGATGCCGGAGCGCACCAGGAACGCGCCCATGAGGCTCAAAGAGAAGGTGAGGATGGCAAGCAGCACCGTCCAGACCTTCAGCGCCTCGCGCTTCTCCATCACTACCGCGCAGTGCAGGAGCGCGGTGCCCGCGAGCCACGGCATGAACGAGGCGTTCTCGACCGGGTCCCAGAACC
>CAZZPH010000284.1:0-4103 GCA_964655725.1 uncultured Hyphomicrobium sp. | reverse complement strand
GACGCCGCGGCGGATCGTGGCCCACGTCAAGCTCTGCGTGCTGGCGCTGACGATCCAACGCGCGGCCGAGATCGCCGCCGGGGCGCCGTGGTCGCAGCTGGTGGACGTCCTCGAGCGCCTGAACGCCGTGCGCTACACCTGTGACGGCGAGACCATTGTTCAGGCCAGGCGGATCGGCCCCGAGCTCGCCCTGATCCTGAAAAAGATCGACATCTCAAGGCCCAAGCCGATCCTCGCGGTCGGCTGACCCCACCCGCGCCCACCGCCAGCGGTAGGCACACGCCTTCCCGCCACCCTCGCCAACACCCTGAAATCACGCCAGGATTCCAGCCCATTCCCCAGCGACCGCAAACTCGGGCCTGGGGGAATTGAGCCTTCCTGACGCGGGGTGTCCTCATGTCCCATCAAATACAAAAGAGCGACGCGTGCCAGCGGGCCCGCGAGCCTGTCGAGTGCGTCCGGGAGTTGAGCGACGGATTCGAGCTGGTCGAACGGGGCACGAAGGAGAAATCCGCCGATCTCCATCATATGGGCCTGTTGTACAGCAGCCAGGCGGCGGCGTTGACCCTCACTACGTGCCTGCGCAGACCGAACGATCAACTCAAGTTCGTGTGCGCTGAGAATCTGCGGAAGTCGTCCGAGTTATAATTCAGTTTCGAAATATCGCCCGAGCACAGAAGCCCTGATGCCACTCATCAATCCAGTTCGCTTGAAGAAAGATGTCTGCTGGCTTGCTGTCGCGAGAGTGTAGTTTCTGGCCGTCCACGGTAGACCGACCATTTCGAAGGCAATCCCAGCGCCGACTAGAGCATTCACGAAGGCGCCTTCGTATTCTTCTTTGATTGGAAGGGTTATGGCCCGACCGAACCAACGTATCGCGTTGTAGGCTAGACCCTTCTCCAGTTTCTGGTACGCCCGCTGAACGTTCCTGGTGGCCGCTTCACTCTCGCGAATCCGTGCGGCGAGAGCATCGGTAATCGCCTCGAACAGCGTATCAAAGAACGCGTTGTCAGAAAAACATGCATTTATCTGTATCAAAGCTTCTGCGATGCTGCGCAATGGGAAAGTACCGAGCCCATCCGCTCGCCTTATGACTTCCGTGAACTTGGTGCAAATATCATCCAAGGATCGGCTGCGATCTACCATGCTGCGCTCCGACATTTTTGTCATCAGAAGCATGGCTTCGGCGTGGAGCGCGTTGTTCGGGCGTGATGTCTGAGCGGCGAGTCGGGAGAGCGCGGTCTTGAGCGCTTTCGTGCGCTCCTCCAGTTTTCCTTTCTCGGGATGCAATGAGCCTGTGTGGACACTCACGCGGATGAGGGGTAGCAGATTATTGAGACGCTCGAGCTCGTCAGCGTCGTCAGAGGCAATCGCTGGATGTTCAACGTCGTCATACAGCTCGGCGGTTCGTGTGTGGTCGTCATACCAGAAATGGGACGTCCAGGCCCAATTGTAGGCAACGGCCAACTCAAGATGCCGAAGAGTCTTTTCACTCGCTATCCGAAGTGCACGATCAAACCCGCCGTTCACTTCGAGAGCAGGATACTCCAGCCCGCGTGCGAAGAGCGCAGTCCGCTGTGCATCTTCAGCTAGCGCCGTGGGCTGGTCCTGGTACTTAGTCCCGTCCGCAATCTGGGCTTCGGGATCGGCAAGCTCTCTGGCGCGTGCCGTGTCGTTTGGTCCGAGCTTTCTGCTCTGCTTTTCGTTTCCATTGCCGACACCCAACTCCTCCACCGCGATATCCATGCTGTTGTGTAATGCAACGCGGTCCAGCAGCCATGTTCGGTCTAGAATTGTCACGGCGATCCCGTGTGCCTTGAGCAACTCATCCTGAACGTCCGCGGACTTCTTCGATGAGACGTACTGGTTTGTGACGAAATAGATGTGGTCCTAGTTACGCCCCGTTCCGGCGATTGCGGACACGTCGGACTTGACCTTCGCCCGCCATGCCTTTTTGGCGCTGAAGGCAAACGCTTTGCGCTCCCCCGCTTTCTCGTGCTCGGGTACGAACCACCTCAGCGAGATTTCGCTCGATACCGGATAGGCTTCGGCGTCGGTCTTGCCGTCCCCGCCGCCGGCGGGACCCGTCTGCGGTCGAATGTTCGGCGCGATGAACTTTTCGCACAGCCGCTGCGCAAAAAACTCAAACGCCGTTTCTTCTTTCTGGTTGGTGAGCATTTCGAGGTGATAGCTGAGCACCTCGCGAGAAACCTCGTATTCGACGAGGGCATCTGAGTCTGAGAACAGATGCGGATGTCTGTCACGCATATAGCGTGAAGGCGGATGCTTTGGCTTGGGCGGATATTCTGTCAGCTTACTCAATATGCAACCGAAATGGAATATCCACATGCGGGCACGTTTTCTGCCCTGCCATGGACAAATTTGCCTTCAAGGTTCCCGATCACGGCACCCTCGAACCGAGATTCCCCGGATGGCCTCCGCCAGCAGCGCACAGGATGCGCTCACGACGGCGCCCAGTCAATCTGGACCGACGTCCGAGGGCGAAGCCCGGGTGGAGGAGGCCACCGGACCCTACTCCACAGGCGGATTCGGCGGCTCCGGCCCTGCTCGTCAACTCTCGGCACACAGCTCTCCCCTCGGTTCAGCCAACGCGCTGCTCGGCCTCGTCACGCCGTTGGCACGGGCGGCCCCCGCAGCCGGTCGATGCGCCGCAGGATCACCGCGAACAGCGCCCGCGGCAGCGCTACTTCGGCGAGCTGGAAGACCATGTACCGCCCGTGGCGCACGACCCGCGCGCCGATCTTGACCAACTTCTCGCGCAAGGTCGTCAGCGACCACTGCGCCACCTCGTTCGGCAAGGCGAGCGATCGCAGGAAGTTCGCCAAGTTGTAAGCGAGCGCGGACAGCTGGAGGCGCACCGCGTTGTCCTGGAAGGCGTGGCAGGACAGCCGGAGCTTGCGCTTGACCGCCTCGAGGCCGGAGATCCACATCCGCGCGGCCTCGTTGTTCGACCTCGCCTCCTCCTTCTCCTCGCCCTTGAGATCGGCCTCCGCCTCGCCAGCCGCCGCCTTGACGCGCTCGCGGTAGCAGTGATGCGCCTCGTCGTTGAGCACGACGATGTTCTTGATGTGCATCAGCCCGGGCATGACGCGCTGCAGCATCTGCCCTTCGGTCTCCTGCGTGCGCACGGTCTCGCCGCGCCAGCCCTCGAGCGCGCTGCGCGTGCCCTTGGCGAGCTGGACCCGCGCGCGCGGCTTGAAGGCGTGGTAGTTGGTGATGACGATCTTCGCCCGGTCGATCTCGGCCAGCATGTCCGGCGGCACGATCTCGCGGTGGCGGTAGTAGCTGTCGGGATCGCTCGGCATCAGGACGCGCAGCCGGTCCTTGATGGTGATGCCGGGGGCGACGATCAGAAAGCCGCGCGAGAAGCGCCTGCTGTCGGGGTGGCGGCAGGCGTTGACCGTCTGCCAGGCGATCAGCATCGCCATGACCGTGGTCTTGCCGGCACCCGTGGCGAGCTTGAGCGCCATGCGCAGGAGCAGGGGATTCGCCTGGGCGTTGCCGCCCTCGACATGCGCCCAGAACCTGGCGACGCGCTGGCCCAGGCGCGGTGCCACCTCGCAGAGCCAGATCGCCGTCTCGACCGCCTCGATCTGGCAGAAGAACGGCCGGATGCCCTCGAAGCGGTGGTGGCGCCAGTGCTTCAAGAGGCGCGCGGTCTCGGGCGAGACCTGCCACTGGTCCGGGTTCGGCAGACGGCGCCACGCCTCGACATGGGCGCGGACCTCGTTGATGATCGGCGTCGGGTTGTATTCCTGCTCCTCGGTGGAGAGATCGTCGCCGGCACCGAGCACGAGCGCGCCCTGCCGAAGCGGCGACGCCGCGTGCGGCGGCCGGTGAAGGAGAACGAGCGAGCACGATCATATCGGCGGACCACCCGCGACAAATCCGGCTGGGTGACCACCACTCACAACGGCTACGATTGCCGGAGCCTAGCCGGGATTGGCGACCATCGCGATCGGCTTGGCGGCAGCGGGCCTCGAGCGGTGCCGGGCGTCCGTCAGTCAGACGGTGGGCATCGGCCGGCGGTTTGGCGGACGACGAGGCAGGCCTCGAGGCGGATGTAGAGCGGGACCGGCTGG
>CAZZPH010000283.1:0-4120 GCA_964655725.1 uncultured Hyphomicrobium sp. | reverse complement strand
AGACGATTTCATCCCTGACAAGCCAAAGGGCGAGGCTTGTCCTATTTGTGATGGATCGGGCAAGTGCATCTCGTGTGACGGTAGCGGATATGTTAAAGATGAGTAGAAGCTGATTGTCTAAATCGTAAATGAGGCTTATCCCCGAGCTTCCGGTTCGATCAACATGGACCGCACCGGGTTTGCCGGGGCTACCGTACCCGTACACGCAGGCCGGACTGGCCGAGCGGGCGGCCGGCTTCTGGCTGCGCGCGGGTGAGCGCGCCGGTCGAGCCTCGGCCAACGTCGAGGCGATCGGTCATTTGACCAAGGGGCTGGAGGTGCTGCGGGCCCTGCCGGACACGCCCGAGCGCGCCCGCCTCGAACTCCCGATGCTGATCGCGTTGGGCGGGCCGCTGATCGCCACCAAGGGCTACGCGGCGCTGGAACTCGCGGACGCCTACACGCGGGCGCAGAGGCTGTGCGAACGACTGGGCGAGTCGGTCCAGCTGTTCACGGTGCTGCGGGGCTGTGCTATTTTTACCACGTGGGCGCGCGGCTGGAGGCCGCGCGGCGCCTCGACAAGGAGCTGCTGGAACTCGCCGACCGGGCCCGGGAGCCAGCCCTTCGGATCGAGGCGCACCACGCAGCCGGGTGCAATCTGTAGCGCCTCGGCGACCCCGACGTCGCCCGGCGGCACTTCGAGCGCGGCATCGCGCTGAACGCCGAGCGGCCGCATCGCGACCACATCCAGCGCTACGGTTCGGAGATCGGCGTGTTCTGTCGCGCCTACCTCGCCCACTGCCAATGGCACCTCGGCCGGCCTGACCGGGCTCTCGCCACAACGCGCGAGGCGCAGGCCTTGGCGGAGAGGCTGGCCCATCCGTTCAGCCTCGCCTTGACGCTGAATCACGCCGCCGTGCTGCACCAGCTCCGGCGGGAGCGTTCGGGGGCATGCGTGCAGGCCGAGGCGGCGGTCGCGCTCTGCTTCGAGCAGGGCTTCGCGCACGTGCTCGGGGCGGCCATGATCATCCAGGGCTGGGTGCTGGCCGAGGGGGGCGACGGAAAGGCGGGCCTCGCGCGAATGCGTGAGGGCCTCGCGGCAAAGCGGTCGACGGGGGCAGAGATCAACGTGCCCTACTACCTGGCGCTGATCGCCGAGGCGGAGGGCAAGGCGGGAAGGACTGCGGAGGGACGCCGTTTGTTGGCCGAGGCATTGATGCGGGTGGGCAGGACCGGCGACCGATGGTTCGAGGCGGAGCTGCACCGCCTCGAGGGCGAGTTGCTGCTCCAGCCGCCGGAAGCGGATCCGGCGAGGGCCGAGGTCAGTCTCCATCGGGCCCTCGCTGTCGCCCGGGGCCAGAGCACGAAGGCTTTGGAGCTGCGGGCCGCCAACAGCCTCGCCCGCCTCCGGCGCGACCAAGGGCGCCGCGCCGAGGCGCGCGACCTGCTCGCCCCGGTCTATGGCTGGTTCACGGAGGGCTTCGACACGCCGGACTTCATGGAGGCCAAGGCCCTGCTTGACCAGTTCGCGTGAGCCCGAGCCGCCCCCGATGGCTCCGAGGTCGCCGACCTGCCCCGCGCGAAGCACGCCGACGAGACGCTGGTGCGCATGCTGGCCAAGGCATGGCGATGGCAGAAGTGGCTCGAGGGTGGGCGGTACCGGAGCATCCGCGAGCTTGCCGAGGCCGAGACGGGGTTGCAAGGCGCAAGCTACGTGGCACCCAAATCAGAGAACCCCAGCCGAGGACAGCGATCATCATTCGTCTCCCTCGGTTTCGGCGTTAGCTCCAAGGCGATACTAAATATCGTAGCTGACAATAAAATCAAGCTCTTCCTCGGTAAAACCGTAATGTTGACCAAGTGCTTGATCAATTTGATCAATGATCGCCTTAGATTTTTGGATCTTAAACGACTGCGTTTCGGTACGCCCCGTCTGTTTCTGCACACGTACGAGCATTGTACTATTATGCTCAATATCCGTTAGATACCGCGCCCCAACGTTCGCAAATGCGGATCGGTTAAAACCGACTCCGGGACCGGAAACCCTTGAATGTCAGAGGGATTAGGATCTCGAAGGTTCGACGATATTGTGTACCACCACCAAAACAGATTGCTGCTCAGCGTAGCGATCAGAGGCTTTACGTACTTTTGTTTCGCAACGCTAAACGACGGCTCGCGGCTACTTTGTCCCGGTATTCCTTTGGGCCGAAAAGCAGGCGCAAAATCGGTAAAGACTTTCCAGTAGAGGCCGCCCGTTGTCCGATAGAAAATGCGATGGTTAGAGCGACCGATGAAGTGGCGCAATATAGTCTTTCGCGAGAGACACTTTGCAACAATCCCTTGCTCAAGCCGGTCCCCCAGCTTGGGAACCCAGAAATTGGGCCGCTCGCGCGGCACCTCCACGTATTTCAGCCGCTCAGAAAGTCCCTCGCGATCAGCACTAGTCCATTTCCGGTAACCAGTTGAAAATGTGCGCCCACTCGTCGCCGGAGTAACAACGAAAATTGTCAAAGCGCGATTCACTGTGTCGAAGAGTTTTGCTGGCCGCCATGCGAAATTCGCGTACCAAGCATTGCGACTGCGCTCCAGTAAGCTCTGCACAACCTGCATCCGCTGCGTTGAAGGGAGAGAGAGCGGAACGATCATGCTCAGGCAACCGGTGCCGTGGAGTAAATGACTGCTACGCTCAACGCACATAGTGTGCACGGCGCCGCCATCCAGGCAATCATAATTCTTCGGCTCGTAGTCAATTTCCCGGTGCTCCAAATATGGTGGATTACCAATGACAACGTCAAATCCACCTCGTGTCATAATGCCGCAAAATTCAACAAACCAATGTAATGGCTGATGCGACTGTACCCAGTTCGCGTAACCCGTTTCGTCGCCGCTCTTCACGCCGTAGTTAATGGAAAGATGGCGATTGAGTTTGTCCCGGAGCGTCTTTAACTGCCGGCGCAGTTCCCGTTTGTGCTCAGTCGTGACGAAACCGTTCCCTTCCATCTGACGCTGACGGAACGAGTCGAACGTCTGCTGGAGATCAGCGGCCTTGGCCGCGATCTTCTCCATAGCGTTGTCGAGGTCGAGCTTGCTTGTGATCGCATTCTCCACCTCGTCGTAGCTGGCGTAGCCGACCAGCGTATTGCCGGCGCGGACATTGAAGTCGATGTCCGGCAGGGGTTCGATTCCGAAATTCCCGGCCGACGTATCAGCTTCGGCCTGGGCCGCAAGTTTGAGAAAAAGGCGGAGTTTACAAATCTCGACCGCCTCGTCCATGATGTCCACGCCGAACAAATTGTTGAGAATGATGCTCTTCAGAATAAGATAGCGGTGGTTGGGGTGCGCGGCCACGTTCGCCAGCACCTTGCGGAAATCCGCATACTTCTCGTGGCGCTGCTTCTCGGCCGACCGCTCGAGGTCTTCGACGAACGCCTCCATACGAGCGAGGCATGCTTCGTACAATGGCTCCATAATATTCAAGGCCGCGAAGAGGAAAGCGCCGGAGCCGCACGTCGGATCGAGGATGGTGACGCGCTCGATGGCGTGCTAGAAGACACGGAGCAGTTCCGGGCCTTCACAATTCTCGATCGCGTCCTGGGTGAACTGGCGGATATCGAGATTTAAAGTGATGAGATCGTTGATGTCGCGTACCTCACCGGCAACGAGCTTGGCGCGTACCTGTTCGTAGCGGTTGCGCCGGGCGATGACTTCGCGCCACGTCTCGGTGGGCAGCGCGGCCTCCGCCGGCCCGGGCCTGTTCCAGCCCTTGCGCAGCTCCAGGGTGTCTACAGGGCCATCACCGACCGGCTGATGCAGCGTCGGCTGCTTTACGCCGGCGGCGATGTCCGGAGGGAGCGGCACATCCGTGCCGTGGCGCGCGGCGGCATGAATGTAATGGTCGGGATCGTTTCGCAGCAGGTCCCAAACGGTCGGCCCTTTGGGATTCTCGAAGGCAATCTTGCACCTGGCGCGGGCCGCGTCGAACAGGAACGGCAGGACCGTGCTCTTGCCGATGTACTCGGTAATGTCTTCCTTGGTGTAGTATGCGCCCATCTGCTTCTGGTTGACGTACTTCTCGAAGATATAGCCCAGCACATCGGGATTGATCTCGTTGTCGGCCCTGAGCGGGCGCTCGTCGAGGTGC
>CAZZPH010000282.1:0-4140 GCA_964655725.1 uncultured Hyphomicrobium sp. | reverse complement strand
GGCGGCAGGGCGCGCGTGTACCGTTCGCCGCCCACACGGCCTACATCAACACCATCCCGCCCCATCGCGAGCCGGTGCATCCCGGGAACCGCGAGATCGAGGGTCGGATCCGCGCAACGATCCGCTGGAACGCGCTTGCCATGGTGTTGCGCGCCAACAAGGACAGCGCAGAGCTCGGCGGACACATCGCGAGCTTCCAGTCGGCCGCGACCCTCTACGACACCGGCTTCATGCATTTCTGGCACGCCCCCGCCGAAGATCACGGCGGCGATCTCATCTTCGTTCAGGGCCATTCCTCGCCGGGTATCTATGCGCGTGCATTCCTTGAGGGGCGGCTCAGCGAAGAGCAGCTCTCAAACTTCCGCCAGGAGACCTGCGGGAACGGTCTGTCCTCCTACCCTCATCCCTGGCTGATGCCTCAGTTCTGGCAGTTTCCCACGGTGTCGATGGGGCTCGGGCCGCTCATGGGGATCTATCAGGCGCGCTTCTTGAAGTACCTGGACGACCGCGGGCTGGCTCAGACGGCCAATCGTAAGGTGTGGGTGTTCTGCGGCGACGGCGAGATGGACGAACCAGAAAGCCTTGGCGCCATCTCGCTGGCGGGCCGCGAGCGCCTCGACAACCTGATCTTTGTGATCAATTGCAACTTGCAGCGCCTCGATGGTCCCGTGCGCGGCAATGGCAAGATCATTCAGGAGCTGGAGGCCAATTTCCGCGGTGCGGACTGGAACGTCATCAAGTGTATCTGGGGTTCGAGTTGGGATGATCTTCTGGCGCGCGATCAGACGGGGCGGCTGCGCCAGCTTATCGAGGAGACGAACGACGGCCAGTATCAGGACTACAAGTCGAAGGATGGCGCGTATATCCGCAAACATTTCTTTGGGCGCTATCCCGAGACCGCAGCACTCATTGCCGACTGGAGTGACGCGCGCATCTGGTCGCTGACCCGAGGTGGGCACGATCCACGGAAAGTGTATGCGGCCTATGCGGCAGCCGTTGCCCACGAGGGCCAGCCGAGCGTCATCCTTGCCAAGACGGTCAAAGGGTATGGCATGGGGGCGGCCGGCGAGAGCCAGATGATCGCGCACCAGCAGAAGAAGCTCGGCAAGGACGCATTGCGCGCCTTTCGCGATCGATTTCAGATCCCGCTCGGCGATGACGATCTGGAGGCGCTGCCGTTTCTGAAGTTCGATGACGGCAGCCCCGAGCACACTTATCTCATGGAGCGGCGCAAGGCGCTGGGTGGGGCACTTCCACAGCGCCGCCGGCAGACCTCCGTCACGTTGGGGCCGGTTCCAGAGGCACCCTTTGACGGGCTGATCAAGGGCACTGAGGGACGCGAAATCTCCACGACCATGGCCTTCGTCCAACTCCTCACGCGGCTGATGCGCGATAAGGGCTACGGCCGTCATGTGGTGCCGATTGTGCCCGACGAGAGCCGCACGTTCGGCATGGAAGGTATGTTCCGCACCTTCGGCATTTACAGCCAGGTCGGCCAGCTCTACCGGCCGGAGGATGCCGATCTGCTCATGTACTACAAGGAGGACAAGAGCGGTCAGATCCTCGAGGAGGGTATCAACGAGGCTGGCGCGATGAGTTCCTGGATCGCCGCGGCAACGTCCTATGCGACGTCGAACGTGCCAATGATTCCCTTCTACATCTACTATTCGATGTTCGGCTTTCAGCGCATCGGTGATCTGGCCTGGGCAGCAGGTGACATGCGCGCACGCGGGTTTTTGATCGGGGGAACGTCGGGGCGCACGACACTTAATGGGGAAGGCCTCCAGCATCAGGACGGCCACAGTCACGTGCTGTGCTCGACGATCCCGAACTGTGTGGCCTACGATCCAACGTTTGCCTATGAACTCGCCGTCCTGATCCGCGCGGGTCTTGAGCGGATGATCGTGCGTCAGGAGGACGTCTTCTATTATCTGACGGTGATGAACGAGACCTACGCGCACCCCCCCATGCCCGAGGGTGTCGAGGAGGGGATCGTCAAGGGCATGTATCTCCTGCAGGCCGCCCGCGAACCCGGCACCGGCCCACGCGTGCAGCTTCTGGGATCGGGCGCCATCCTGCGTGAGGTGCTGGCGGGTGCCGATCTGCTCGAGCGCGACTTCGGGATTGCATCGGACGTGTGGAGTGTGACGAGCTTTACCGAGCTCAGCCGCGAGGGAGCCGCGGTCGAACGCTGGAACATGCTGCATCCGGAAGAGGTGCCGCGCGTGCCTTATGTCACGCAGTGCCTCGCGGCGCGCGGTGATGATCCGGTCATTGCATCGACCGACTACATCAAGGCCTATGCCGATCAGATCCGGGCGTTCGTGCCGGGGCGCATGATGGTGCTGGGTACCGATGGGTTCGGCCGCTCGGATTATCGCATGTGCCTGCGGCGCCACTTCGAGGTCGATCGCCACTACGTTGCGGTTGCGGCGCTATCGAGCCTTGCGGCCCAGAACAAGATCGCGTCGGCCAAAGCCGCCGAGGCGATCCGGCGCTATGGAATCGACCCGGAGAAAATCGATCCGGCACACGCGTGAGCCGGACCAGGACGCAAGGATTCCCAGCATGACCGCCATCGAGGTCAAGGTTCCCGATATCGGAGACTACAAGGACGTGCCTGTCATTGAGGTGCATGTGAAGCCGGGGGACCGCGTGCGCCGCGATGATCCGCTGGTCACGCTGGAAAGCGACAAGGCGGCGATGGAAATCCCCGCTCCCGATGACGGCGAGGTGCGGGAGCTTCTGGTCAAGATCGGGGACACGGTCAATGAGGGCACGGCCATTGCGCGCCTCGACGCCAGCTCGAAGCCGGCGGGTGGCGTCGACGGCGAGGGCCACAGGATTCCGGATGATGAGGCGGGCCCCATCGCGCGCCCCATCGCAACGCCGGTCGTCGCGGCAGCGGAGCAGCCTTCCCCGCCGACATCGCCGGGGGGCAGACGCGGTGCGTTGCCGCTCGATGTTGATTTTGGCGGCGTGCTCGCGGGCCCCGCCGTGCGCCGCCTCGCGCGCGAGCTTGAGATCGACCTCAAGACGCTGCGTGGCACGGGCCCCAAGGGGCGGATCACCAAGGAGGATGTGAAACAGGCCGTTGCGCGCCAGTCCGCAGGCGGCGGGGGAGCCATCCCGGAGATCCCGGCCCAGGACTTTGCGCGCTGGGGGGACATCGAAACTGTGGCACTGTCGCGGCTCAGGAAACTTGGCGGCCCCCATCTCCATCGCGCGTGGCTCAACATTCCCCACGTCACGCAGCACGACGAGGCCGATATCACGGATCTCGAAGACTATCGCAGAACGTTGGATGCGGATGTGAAGGACAAGGGCTTCCGGGTGACGCTGCTTGCGTTTGCGATGAAAGCGAGCGTCGTCGCTTTGAAGGAATTTCCCGAATTCAATGCCTCGCTCTCCCCCGGCAAGGAGGACCTGATCCTGAAGCGCTACTACAACATCGGTATTGCCGTGGACACGCCCGATGGTCTCGTGGTGCCCGTCATCAAGGACGTCGATCGCAAGGGGCTGATCGCGCTGTCGGAGGAACTCGGCGCCGTCTCCGCGAAGATGCGGGAGGGCAAGATCGCCCCGGCCGACATCCAGGGTGGATCGTTCTCGATCTCCAGCCTCGGGGGTATCGGGGGGACGGGCTTCACGCCCATCGTGAATGCGCCCGAGGTCGCAATCCTGGGGTTGTCGCGGGCGGCGATGAAACCGCGCTGGGACGGGGCTGCCTTTCAGCCGCGGCTGATGCTGCCACTGTCCCTGTCCTACGATCACCGGGTCATCGACGGGGCGGCGGCGGCGCGCTTTACACGGCGGCTGGCCGGAATTCTGGAAGATTTGCGCCAGTTGGCGCTTTAGACGGCATAGGGCGCAGGCAAGGTCAACGGCGCAATCCGGTCTGCCAGCGGGGTATCCCTACGGGCCGCATTGCCCGCGAAACGGCCCTCGGCTAGACGTTCGCCCCATGGCCAAGACCCCCAGCACCCGCACCCGCCGATCTCCCGCAGCTCCGCATACCGCGGGCGGCGGGGGCTTCCACAAGACGATCCATGTCCGGGGTGCGCGCGAGCACAACCTGAAGAATGTCGATCTTGAGATCCCCCGCGATGCGCTCGTCGTGTTCACGGGGCTGTCTGGATC
>CAZZPH010000281.1:0-4140 GCA_964655725.1 uncultured Hyphomicrobium sp. | reverse complement strand
TCAGCTCGGTATTGTACTGACGCACCGACTGGATGTAGTCGCTGCGCGCGATGCGGATCTTGTTTTCGATCCCCTCGATCTGGCTCTGAAGCGCAAGGAAGTTCTGACCCGACTTGATATCGGGATAGCGCTCGATGACCGCGAGCAGCCGTCCGAGCGCACCACCCAGCTGGTTCTGCGCGTCCTGGAAGTTCCTCATCGCGTCGGGGTTGGTCAGGATATCCGCCGGCACCTGGATGCCTGTCGCCTTGGCGCGCGCTTCCACGACTTCGGTGAGAACTTTGCGCTCCTGCTCGGCAAAACCTTTGACCGTCTCGACGAGATTGGGGATGAGGTCGGCACGGCTCTTGTAATTGCTCAAGACCTCTGACCACGCCGCCTTGGCGCTCTGTTCGTAGGTCGGAATGTTGTTGACGCCACATCCCGCCAGCAGGATTGAGCATAAAAAAACGACGCCCAGGGCAAACGGGCGGATCGGTGTCGAGTTCGCAAACGCTGCCATGACGCGCCAGGCCTCCGGATCGGATTGCTCTTGCCGATCCTCTTAATCCGAGCCCGAAGGAACGCAAGTGCAAACCAGACCTCGGCGCTCCACGGAGCATCGAAACTTCTAGTCCCGGCGAAGCAACTGTTTCAGCTTGTAGAGGGTTTCCAGCGCGGCCTTCGGGGTCAGTTCGTCGGGATTGAGTGACTCCAATGCCGCCTCGACGGGATGGGGGTTGCGTGGCTGATCCACCTGTTGAACACCTCCCCGCGGCCGGCTCGCTGCGAAAAGCGGAAGTTCATCAAGACCGTTCTCACCATCCCTCCCGGTCCTGTCGTTCTTCTCAAGCACCGCCAGAACCTGGCGCGCACGCACTATGACGTCACCGGGCAGACCGGCGAGCTTTGCGACCTGAATGCCATAGGAGCGATCGGCGGCCCCGGGCCGGACTTTGTGCAGAAAGACGATCTCGTCCTGCCACTCTTTCACGTCCATGGTCGCGTTGCCGACATCGGCAAGCCGGCCCGCCAGCGCCGTCAACTCGTGGTAGTGCGTTGCGAACAAGGCCCGGCAGCGTGAGACGTCGTGCAGGTATTCCACCGTCGCCCAGGCGATCGAAAGTCCATCGAATGTCGCCGTGCCCCGGCCGATCTCGTCAAGGATGACAAGCGAGCGCTCACTGGCTTGATTGAGGATGCCGGCCGTCTCGACCATCTCGACCATGAAAGTGGAGCGTCCGCGCGCCAGATCGTCGGAGGCCCCGACCCGCGAAAACAGCCGGTCAACGGCACCAATGCGCGCGGAGCGCGCGGGCACGAAGCTGCCCATCTGAGCGAGCACCGTGATCAGCGCATTCTGGCGCAGGAATGTCGACTTGCCGGCCATGTTGGGTCCGGTGACGAGCCAGATGCGCGCGATCGTTTCCTCGTCGAATCCCGTGGGCCGGTCTTCCTCCAGGCCCAGCACGCAATCGTTCTCGATGAAGGCGCCTGAACGGGCGCGATCGAGGGCCTGCTCGACAACGGGATGGCGCCCTCCACGCACCTCAAACCCCGTCCCATTCGAAACGCTTGGGCGCGTATAGCTCTGCTCGACGGCCAGTTCGGCCAGTGCTGCCAGAAGATCTGTCTCAGCAAGTGCACCCGCGACCGCATTGATATCCTGCTCGGCCGCCGCAATGGCGGCCGCAAGGTTCTGGAAGATGTCCTGCTCAATCGCGAGGGCGCGTTCCCCCGCCGACGCGATGCGGCCCTCGATCTCGATCAGTTCGGCCGTTGTGAAGCGCATGGCATTCGCCATGCTCTGGCGGTGACGGAACGTCACGTCATGGGGAGGTGTCGTCAGCCCCTTGGCATTGATCTGCGTCACCTCGATGAAATAGCCCAGGATGTTGTTGTGACGGATGCGCAGCGTCTTGACGCCGGTCGCATCGCTGTAGCATGTCTCCAGTGCGGCGATCACCTGCCGGCTTTCGTTCTTCAACCGGCGCGCCTCATCAAGTGACTCGTGGTAGCCCTCACGCACAAAATCTCCGTCGCGTTTCAGGTGTGGAGGCTCGTCGACAAGGGCAGCCCGCAGGCTGTGCGCGAGCGCTGCATCGGCGCGCGCCAGGCTATCAGCGATGCGCGCGATCTCTGGCGGCAGTCCCAACGGTCCGGCGTGCGACCCGATCATCGCCCTGATCTGAGCTGCAGCTTGTAGCCCATCCCGCAGGGCGGCCAGATCGCGCGGCCCGCCCCGCCCGAATGCAAGGCGCGAAACGGATCGTGCGATGTCTGGCGTACTGCGCAGAATGTTGCGCAGGTCCTCACGCAGTCCCGCTGTCTCGACCAGGAACGCAACGCCATCGAGACGCTTGTCGATCGCAGCGATATCGGTGAGCGGGCTGGCCAGCCGGGCCGCCAGTTCGCGCGCGCCCGCTGCCGTCACGGTGCGATCGATCGCGGCAAGGAGACTGCCGTCGCGCCCTCCCGATGAGGAGCGCGTCAGCTCCAGACTGGCCCGGCTTGCGGCATCGATCATCAATGCGCCCTGCGTGCCGAGTTTGCGTGGCGGGCGGATGACCGGCTGCTTGCCGATCTGGGTGAGTTCGACATAGCGCAGGAGTGCACCGGCGGCGGCAAGTTCTGCCCGCGAAAAGGAACCGAACGCACCCAGTTCGGCCACGCCGAGCCGGGTCTTCAGACCGCGCTCCCCCGACATGCTGTCGAACGAGGCTGCAGGAACTGGCGTCGTCGCGGCCCCCGAGACGGCGATCCAGCGCTTCAATTCGTCATCGGAAAGAAGCACATCGGCTGCAATGATTTCCCCCGGGGACAGCCGGATCAACTCGCCGGGCAGATCGGCCCCGCTGATCTCGGCCGTTTCCATTTCGCCCGTCGAAATATCGAGCGAAGCAAGTGCCAGCACGGCTTGCGGCGCCAGGGTTGGCGTATCGCCGGTGGACGGTGCCTTGAAGATCGCCGTCAGGTAATTGCGCGCCTTGGCCTCCAGAAGCGTTTCCTCGGTCAGGGTGCCAGGCGTGACGAGGCGCACAACATCGCGTTTGACGACGGCCTTGGAGCCGCGTTTGCGCGCCTCGGCCGGGTCTTCGAGTTGCTCGCAGACGGCCACGCGGTAGCCCTGCCGGATGAGGCGCTGCAGGTATTCGTCGGCGCGGTGGATGGGCACGCCGCACATCGCAATGTCGGCGCCTTGATGCTTGCCACGCTTTGTCAGAACGATGCCGAGTGCGGCTGACGCAGTGACCGCGTCCTCGAAAAACAGCTCGTAGAAATCGCCCATGCGATACCACAGCAGGCTATCGGGATTGGCGGCCTTGATCTCCAGGTATTGGGCCATGGAGGGCGTCGCATCGTCGGGGATTGCGGGCATAGAGGGAGGGGAGGCGCGGCCGCCGGCGCGAGCATCAGCGGGCGGCGGGCTTCCCCCCACCGTCTCGACCTTGGCCATGCCTTTGCCCTGCCGACCCATACCCGTCCCCATCCCCATCGCGGTCCAGCCTTACCCGACCCGTAGCGCGGTGCAACCCTTGTCCCCGCAACCCGCGGCCAAACAACAGAAATTTCGATGCATCCAAAGTAGCAGCGGCCCGCGGTTGAGAAATGCAGCCCGGCGGCCTACGATATCGCATCGCAGCGAACTCGGCCGGATGGCCTGGCTGCGCCGCACGCCGGCACCCACCGTCCTCTCACGTCAAACGAGATTCCATGGCAACCAAGCCCCCCGCCTCGGCCCACATCACGGCCCAGGAAGCTCTCCAGTTTCATGCCCAAGGCAAGCCCGGCAAACTCGAGATCACGCCCACCAAACCGCTGGCCACGCAGCGCGACCTCTCGCTGGCCTACTCGCCCGGGGTGGCGGTGCCTGTCGAGGCGATCGCTGAGAACCCGTCACTGGCCTACGACTATACGAACAAGGGCAATCTGGTTGCGGTGGTCTCCAACGGCACGGCGATCCTCGGGCTTGGCAACCTGGGCGCACTCGCCTCCAAACCGGTGATGGAAGGCAAGGGTGCGCTGTTCAAGCGCTTTGCCGACATCGACGCCACCGACCTGCTGGTCGATACGGCGGATGTGGACGCATTCATCAATTGCGTACGCTATCTCTCCCCGACCTTCGGCGGCATCAATCTCGAGGACATCAAGGCGCCGGAC
>CAZZPH010000280.1:867-4147 GCA_964655725.1 uncultured Hyphomicrobium sp. | reverse complement strand
CTATCAGGACGGCGCATCGGTGCATTGCTTCGAAAGGCCCCGGCAACGCCAGACGGAAGCGCGGCAGGGCGGTTGCCCGAGTCTGGTCAGCCTCGCGAGTGTCGGCGAAGCCGGTTGGCGGCGGTGCGCGCTCTTCTGGGCGCGTGAGCTGATGCACGCCAAGACCGCCCGGCCCTGGCTACCTCTGCCACTGAAACGAGATCGTCAGGAGCGCCAGCGGGCCGCGGTTAGCTACCAGAACGAGGCCGGAATCGAATGGCTTGCCGAACGCGTGCTGCAATGGCCGGAGCGCTATCGGGCTCAACGTTGGCGCGACTGGATGCCGCGGCGGCGGGGGGCCTGCACGGCCCTTGCTGACACGGTTAACGGACATTGATGACAAGGTTAACGGATTTCGACAAGCGCGCAGCAACAGAGTAAAACTTAGTCGATCGACACTTAGGCGACGCGGATGGTCGCGCCTTCCCCGATCCGGTGCCACGGCAGCCCGATCGCCAATGCGCGCAGCTGCTCGTTCGTGATCGACACCGCGGCGCTCGACCCAGGCTTCGCCCAGGTGAAGCTGCCCTGGTGCAGGCGTCTGGCACACAGCCAGATGCCGATGCCGTCGTGCACGAGCACCTTCATCCGGTTCGCACGCCGGTTAGCGAACAGGTACGCGTGATGTGCCCGGGCCTCGCCGAACACCTTGATCACGCGCGCCAGCGCCGTGTCCGTGCCCGCTCTCATGTCCAGCGGCTCGACCGACATCCAGACCGCGTCGATCCGGATCACCTCAACAGCTCGCGCAGCCAGATCGCGCAGTGCGCGGCCTGCGACACCGGCCACTCCACACTGGCGACCAGTCCGCCCCGGCGAAGCTCGATCCGTATGCCCTCGGGCGTCGCCGTCGGCGGCGGCACCCCAATCGGCACGGGCAAGAACCCCTCGGGCGCCTTCAACACGCTCGGCACGCGAGCGCGCCCCTCGGCGATCCGGCGCCAGCGGTGCACCAGGTTCGCGTTCAAACCATGCGCCATCGCCACCTGCGCGACCGACGCCCCGGGCTGCCCGCATTGCTCCAGAACCTGCGCCTTCAGCGACGCCCCATGCATCCGACGCGCTACGCGCTTGACCTCTGCCATCGTGTCCACCTCGTTCCTTGGTGGACACCATCGTCAGGCGACGCACGAGGTCGGGCAAGATGGGATTGCCGGACGCATACGGAAGAGATCCCGCGCTGGCGCGAGAGTGACGAGTTCCGCGGCCTGCTGAAGGCGTTCGAGCGGGTCATCCCGCTGAGGAAGCCTTCTCACCTCGATCAGCGCCTGATCGCGCAGTTCCTGCTGGCGGCCAGCGACGGCCTGACCGGCGAGGTGTCGCGGTTACTCAATACCGCCGCGGAGCTTGCAATCAGGGATCGGTCCGAGAGCATCAGCCTTGGGCATCTCGAGCATGTCGTCAAACGTGCTTCCATCTGAGATTCCTTGGCCGGTCGCACCGCGGCCGTTCCCCGAGGAGGCGATGGGCAGCTGGATCGGCAGACTTGCCGCGCGATACCGGATGCGGGTGGACGAGTTCCTCGTTAGGGCAGGGGTCGACTTCGACCTCGAGGTGACGAATGTCGGTTGGTTGCTCGCATCCCGGCTGAGCGACGATGCGATTGAGAGGCTCGCCCGACGAACTCGATATCCCCCGGAACGCATCCATGCGCTGCAGACACCGGAAAACTGGCTCGAGAATCGAAAGCACATGCGCTACTGCGCGAAGTGCCTGTTCGTCAATCCGGCGGACGTCAGCGCGCCGCGATGGAAACGGGAGTGGCTGGACCCTGAGGCGAGGGACTGCTCGGAACACGGCTCGCCGCTCGCGTCGATCGCCGTGGGCCGGATCCGACGGTGCGACCACTTCGCGAAGGTGCTCGAGACGATCAGCAAGACCGAACACTTGAACCGGCTGATTCACGAACGCGGCTGGCGCTAGCGCAATTGTTGGGCTCGCTAGCCGAATAGACGGGCTTGGCTAGCAGAAGCTCTGGGCCCCAACAGTGGCGATGACCGACGGGCGATTGCTGCGCTTCGCGGGCCTGTTCACGGCGACGCGTACCGTTCCTCCGCGCCTGGCCGAAGCGATAGGCTGCGCGCTCGAGGAAACGCCTCTTGGGATTCAGGTGCGCACCGATGCCGAGTGCAAGACGTCGGTACCCGGCGTATTCGCCTGCGGTGACGTGGCCCGGGCACCTCACTCGGTGTCGCTGGCCGTGGGCAACGGTGCAATGGCAGGTGCCCAGGTACACCGTTCCCTGGTCTGGCCCGTGACCGCCTGAGGCGTCCGTGCAGACTGGGAGGAAGTCACATGCAGGCTGATGACCCCTACGAGGGCGACACCGCCGCGGTGGCAGGGCTCCCCAGGGTACTCAGCAAGGCAGCATGGGCTGCCCGAGAGGCGGCTTGGTCCGGAGCTTCGGCCTGAGACTGCAGGAATTCGATGGCAGCTCTGACGCCCATTACGCCCAGATCCTTGCCCTCGCGCCCCCGAATCGATACCGTGCCGGCCGCGGACTCCTGCGCGCCGACCACAAGCAGGAACGGAACGCGCTGCAAGGTCTGCTCACGGATCTTGTAGCCGATCTTGTCCTTGCGGTTGTCGGCCTCGGCGCGCAAGCCTCCCCCGCGCAGGGCGCTGGCCACTCTGCTTGCGTAAGGGCCCTGCGCATCGGTGATCGAGAGGACCACCGCCTGAATCGGGGCCAGCCAGGCCGGAAGCTTTCCCGCATGGTGTTCGATGAGAATACCGGTGAAGCGTTCAAGCGAGCCGAACAGGGCTCGGTGCAGCATCACGGGCCGCTTGCGCAGTCCATCTTCGTCCACGTAGTCGATGCCGAAGCGCTCCGGCAGGCTCATGTCCACCTGAAGCGTGCCGCATTGCCAGTCACGACCGATCGCATCGCGCAGCACGAACTCCAGCTTTGGCCCATAGAACGCGCCTTCACCCGGATTGAGACTGTAGGCCAGCTGCAGGCCCTCCAGCGCACCTACCAGAGTGCCTTCAAGCAGGTCCCAAGTGGTGTCGTCACCCATTCGGCTCGTCGGCCGGGTGGAGAGCTTGATGCGCACATCGTCGAAACCGAACTGGCGATAGATGTCCAGCACCAGGGTCAGCACGGTGCGGCATTCGGCATCCATCTGCTGTGGCGTGCAGTAGATGTGGGCGTCGTCCTGTGTGAAGTGGCGCACCCGCATCAAACCGTGCAGCGAGCCAGAAGGTTCATAGCGGTGAACCTTGCCGAACTCGCTCATGC
>CAZZPH010000280.1:0-857 GCA_964655725.1 uncultured Hyphomicrobium sp. | reverse complement strand
TCATGCGGATGGGCAGGTCGCGGTAACTCTTGAGGCCGTGGCGGTACAACAGCACGCTGCCGGGGCAGTTCATAGGCTTGAGTGCCAGTGAGCGACCGTCGTCGGTTTCGGTGGTGAACATGTGGTCGCGGTAGTTTTCCCAGTGCCCTGAGAGCTCCCACAAGCTGCGGTCCATCACGTCGGGCGAATTCACCTCCACGTAGCTTGCCTCTTCCTGGCGGCGGCGCATGTAGGCGATCAGTTGTTGAAACAGCGCCCAGCCCCTGGGGTGCCAGAAGGCGGCGCCCGGGGCATCTTCCTGGAAGTGGAACAGGTCGAGTTCTTTGCCCAGGCGACGGTGGTCGCGCTTCTCGGCCTCTTCGATTCGCAGGAGGTAGGCGTCGAGTTCCCTCCTGTCCGACCAAGCGGTACCGTAGATGCGCTGTAGCTGCTCGTTCCTCGCGTCGCCACGCCAGTAGGCGCCGGCAAGCTTGGTCAACTTGAACACCTTCAGAAAGCGGGTGTTGGGGACATGCGGCCCGCGGCACATGTCCACATATTCCTGGTGGTGGTACAGGCCGAAGGCGAGTTCGTCGGGCATGTCGTCGACCAGGCGCAGCTTGTAGTCCTCGCCGCGGGCCCTGAACAACGCCACCACCTCCTCGCGAGGGGTCATCTTCTTGATGACCTGGTAGTCCTGGGCGATCAGATCGCGCATCCGCTGCTCGATGGCGGCCACGTCTTCTGGCGTGAAGGGCCGCTCAAAGGCGACGTCGTAGTAGAACCCGTCATCGATGACCGGGCCAATGACCATCATGGCTTCGGGGTACAGCTGCTTCACGGCGTGCCCCAGCAGGTGGGCGCAGGAGTGCCGGATG
>CAZZPH010000279.1:0-4168 GCA_964655725.1 uncultured Hyphomicrobium sp. | reverse complement strand
CCCGTTTTGCCCGAAGGCGCAAGGATACGATCGAATTGTGGCGCGGTCATCGCGCAAGGCGCGGGACGAGTGCGCGCACGGCCCCACCGGCCGTTACGCCCGCCAGCCAGGCCACGAGGCCGAGTGTAAAGGGCATCAGAAGATTGAACTGCGTAAAGAGCAGAACATCGACGCCGACCAGCAGCAGCGTGGCGAACGTGGAACTGGTCAGCCCCCGATCGCCCGAGCGCCAGAACATCCATCCCAGCAACAGCCCCGCGCAGCCCAGTACCACCAGAAGGAGCCGCGTTGCGACGGGAGACAATTCACCGAGCGCGTTGCCCGGGTTAAGCAGACCCGCCAGGATATGCGCATGGATCGCAACGCCAGCGATGTCGTTGCCATCGCGCACGGAGAGCGGGATGCGGTGGCGGTCACGCGGGGGCTGCTTGAACTCCCCGCCGATCAACACGATGCGGCCGGACAATCGCTGTGCCTGCGTTGCGCTGGATGGGCCCAGGAGGTCGTGCGCAAGGATAACGTCAAAGGCAGGCGTTGCGTCAGGCCCTGGCAGTGTCCAGCGGATCGGAGCACCGGTATCCTGCGCTGGCATTCCCTCGGCCTCTGCCAAGAGACGCGGCCAGCTTTTGGGATAGCTTGATCCGGGATGAGCCCGCGCCCCATAGCGCACCACGCCGTCCTTCTCCGTGCGCAAGTTGAGGTAGCCCGCCTCCCGGCCCGTGCGTGCCAGAAAATCGGCCTGGAACTGCACGCGTTCGGCCGACAGCTCGCCTCGCTCGTCGATCGCGCCCAGGACGACGGGAGCCTTGGCGTCACGCAACGCGGCAATCAGTGCCTCGTCCTTCGCCTCCTCGGTTTTCTTCAGGAAGAAGATGTCGACGCCGATCGCTCTGGGGCCGGCCGCGTCGATGGCGTCAACGAGACGTGCAAGCAGTCCGCGATCGATGGGCGAACTGGGCAGATCCTTCAGCGTCTCGTCGGTGATGGCGACAATCGCGATGCGGGGATGCGGCTTGGCCGCAGCCGGCGACAGATAGGCTGTGCGCCAGTCCGCCGTCCAGTGATCGAAGCGCAGCAGCCAGGGGGCCACGGCGGGTGCGAAGACGAGACTCGCCAGCAAGGTCAGTGCTGCAAGGCTGGTCGCAAGACTGAGCGGACGGCGCAACGTGCGCCGCGCTGGCCGGCCTGACTGTGCCTCGTTGGTCATTGGCGTCCTTCGGTTGCACGCGGTCAGTATGGCTGCGTTCGTGGCCTCACGTCGAGGCCCGGTAGACAAAAATGAAAATCAGGACTGCGAAGACCAGCCCACAGGTGCGGTGGAAGCCGCGGTAGAGCCGCAGCCAGCGCGAATTCGGCATCCGGTCGGCGCTCACGCGGTCGCTGCGATAAGGACGCAGCGGGATGAAGTTGTCGAAGGAATAAGCGAGCGGATATCTCTGGCGCGGCAGGCTGGTGATGGGGTCGGGGCGGTCGAGCTGCAGCGCGGCCCAGAACAGAACGACGAGCAGGATTGCCCACAGGAACAGGTTGAGCGGTTCGTGACCGTACGAGACGAGCCATTTGGACGCGAACACGCCCGCGGTGCACACCCCGTCCAGTACGAGCTTGCGGGATTCGTCGAGCGAGAGCGCCGCCAGATGCTCGCGGATGGATATCCAGTGCAGTTCGGTCCAGGTCTGCATCAGGGAGGAGGTTTTGCAGGCCGTCCGGTTCTTGTACTCGCTGAGCTTGATGTCGAGAAAGCGTGTGTTGATGCCCGACGACTTGAGGCGATCGATGACGACGCCGAAGGGTTGCGCGCTTCCCGCCTTGTTAGCCTCGCCGGTGAAGAAGCTCTGGATGCGCTCCTGCGTTTCGCGGCTGTCGGCGCGGTCGACGTTTTCCTGGCGCGGAGTGACGTCGCACAGATATTTGTCGTCGTCCTCGTCGCGCTGAGTTTCCCTGAGTGGTCCCTCGTTGCGCACGAATGAAATGAATCCGACGTCGAGGTTGTCGATGAAGTGTGCCTCGGGCGGAGCGTGAAGATTGATCAGCATGTGCCCGGTTTTGAAATTGACCGCATGCCAAAGGGTCGTACTGGCAGATGCGGGCCATCTCAGCACAGTCGAGTTGGCATGAGTGCCGTCGAGAGAAACGGTATCGATGGAAAGATCTAACGGCGTATCTGAACCGGCCGGCGCATTGGTGTGTGCCTTGACCGCTCTGATGGCGCCCGACGTGTCCATGATGCACAGCGTGCCGTTGATCTTCATGTCGCGCAGCAGGAATTCGTGGCGTGCGCTGCGCAGACCAGTTGTGTCAGGTTCGTCGCACAGCGAGTTGGTAGGTTTGCCGGCTTGTGTCGGACGCGTGCGCATCATCTCGTCGAGAACATCGGAGGCAAGTTCGGAGTTGTGGGTTCGCGTGCGCCGGTAGGTGTCCTGAAAGACGTTGTTGATTTCCTGATCCGGGTTCCACTCGCAACTGGGAGAGCGTTCACTTACCCGGCTTCCAGCCGTGACGCTCTGGAGACGCACGTCGCCTTGCACGGTCGCGCCGGTCAGATCCATCCTCAGCCGGATGTCGGCCATCCGGAACTCCATCGACCCGCCGATGGTGGCATCCCAGGCCGTGAGGGAGGTGATGAGGGATTTGACGAGATAGACCTTGCCCGCGATGTGAGCGCGGTCGATGCGCAGCATGTCGTTGAAAACGGAACGTGAGGCTTCCAGACTCGCACCAATCCGTGCGTCACGCAGGTCGATGTAATCGTAGACACCCTGCTCGATGAACAGCGAGCCACCGAGGCGTGCACGCATGGCCAGCAGCCTGCCGCGCACATTGGCGCCATCAAGCGAGACGTTTTTCGTGCTTTCGAAGTTTGTCATCCGGAGGCCGCGTCTCAGGATGGCGGCATCCAGAACGAGATTGGTGGAGGTTGTTACATTCTCCAGATTCACCGAACGGTCGAAGTAGGCGCCGAAAATGCGAATCCCGATGCTGGGGATGCTGGCGGTCAGCAGGGGGTCGGTCAGGATGTCCCGGATGAAGGTATCCGAGAGAGCGTTGGTCGTCTGATAGTCGCCGGGGCTTACAAACGGCGCGAGTTCGTAGGGGCTGCGATAGTTGGTTTCATCGGCGTCGCGGCGCGCATTCGTGCACCGCTTGGCAAAGAGATTGGCTTCAAGCCCGCGCGCGACACACGACCAGACCCACTTTTCGCAAGTTGACCACGTAGCCGCGTAGCGTGCAGGGAGGGGAACCAGTATCTCGGGTTCGCCGCATGCTGGTGTCTCGGGGATCAAGGGCGTGGTCGCCTCTTGAGCACCGGACTGTTCAGAGGCAACCGTGAGCCCGAACGCCACAGCAAACATCAAACCGAATAACTTAAACATTGCACCCCCGCACCGTCCGATGCAGCACCCGGAAATATCGCGAGTATACCGCATCGGGAGAGGATTGGGTGACTGGACTGCTACAGTCCGAAGCGATCACATGCGCGACGTCAATTACTGCGCAAATGTCGGATTAGCCCGCTCAGGAACTGCAACGCTCCAAAGAGAATTGCTCCCCATGCGACTACGAATTGCCCGCCACCAGACGCCGCCTGGTAGGTGCCCAGCGTGACGGCTGTTCCAACAAGTGCAATGACGGCACCGATGACCATGCTGATGATATTGCCATTCATTATTATTCCTCCTCCAATATACAATGAATGCCGTCGCTACCGGGCAAGTGGCCGAAAAATCGGTGGCGCGCGATGAATGAACTCGGAAGGGTCAGTCAAGGAATGTCGTCGCCACCAATGGCAGATGCCCCGAAGGTCGGCAAGCTTCTTTGCTGTGGCAAACCAACATCAGCACCTGGCGATGTCGTGCCTTGAACTGGCGGATGTAAGGGGAATGAAGTGATGGGGTAACCGGGCTGCTACTCTCAGGCTTGATCGAGTGCGCGGGCCGCCCGGGGCGCATAGTATGTCAGGATGCCAGCCGCGCCCGCACGCTTGAAGGCCATCAGGCTTTCTAACATGGCTTTTTCACCGTCCAGCCAGCCATTGGCCGCCGCAGCTTCGATCATCGCGTACTCGCCGGAGACCTGGTAGGCAAACGTCGGAACGCCGGAGCTTTCCGAAACCCGGCGCACGATGTCGAGATAGGGCAGGCCGGGCTTCACCATGACCATATCGGCT
>CAZZPH010000278.1:0-4178 GCA_964655725.1 uncultured Hyphomicrobium sp. | reverse complement strand
GACGCGCGTGCGGTTCGCATCGGTCGCCATATGGTTGATCCATGTCTCCCCGACGATCCACGGCAGCACGAGTGCCGCGCCCATCAGGAACCGGATTACGATCCACGCGATGGTGCTCTCCAGGACGTAAAGCGCGCCATAGCCGGCGACGGTGAGAAAACAGCCGGCGAGAATGGCGGTGATCGGGTTCACCCTCGCGACAGCACGCGGCAATACCGGCAACAGCATAAGCACGGCCAGGAAGGGCACCGCGCCGGCAATTCCGATCACCCA
This sequence comes from uncultured Hyphomicrobium sp., assembly GCA_964655725.1. Classification (GTDB taxonomy): domain Bacteria; phylum Pseudomonadota; class Alphaproteobacteria; order Rhizobiales; family Hyphomicrobiaceae; genus JAGVSR01. The sequence continues at coordinate 3,905 of CAZZPH010000278.1, read as the reverse complement.
AGAGGGCTCACCGCGTTGTTCTAGGACGAGTGAGGTGAGCGGATAGCCCATGCCGTAGGCGAGCCCAACGCCGAGCGAGGAGATGATGACGGCCGCGAGGCTCAGGAGCCGCTCGCGTTGCGAGAAGGCGTCGGCGGGCTCGGCGATCATGACGGCAGCTCCTGAATTCAACCGTGTTGAATTATCTCGCGGGAGACGGTGGCGCAAGGCCCAGAGCACGTTCCGTGCCCAGCAATCCTTGCGGAACGATTTCCAAGTTCACTCGAGAGCACGTGAACCGTCAGGCCTTGGAAGTGCGCCCGATGTGGATGAGTGGCGCATGCGGCGGCGTCGGCCGACAGGTTGTTGCGTGCGTCCCCGACTGACGGCACAGTGCCCCTCCCCACACGCCGGTCCTGCGGCTTTGGACCCTCCCGTGCAGTCCACGTCAACTTCGAAAACGGAGACTGCAAGCATGTCCCGGATCGCTCTTGCCACTTTGGCCGGGATCGCTGGGGCAGTCATCGGCTGGATTGCGTTTGCCGCGATCACGCTGGCCGCTGCTTACGTGCTGGGTGCTTCCAGCCATGATGGCGGTCTGGAGATGTCGGCATTCTTCGGTGTGGGACCGGTTGGCGGGCTGATTGGCTTTCTCGCAGGCAGCATCATTGCGTTGCGTCGGGGCAGAGATCGACAGACGGGCGCAGTCCTTGCGCGCTTGCCGCTGGTCGTGCTTGCAGCGGCGGGTCTGATCGGGATCATTGCGGCAGGCCTATGGTATGCGCGCCCCTTGTCCGCGCCGAATTCAATGCCGCCCGAACTTCTGTTCGAGGTCCGCCTGCCGCCAGGGACCCCGCCCTTCCCGCTGGTTTCCCGCTCCGAAGCGTTGGCGCGGCGCAGCCCGATCGAACTCAGGACGCCGCAGAACACGATGACGGCGGAGATCACCTCGGCGCGCGACGATGCCGGGCGCTGGGTCGTCAGCGGACGCGTCGAGATGCCCTTACGGGTGGACGAACGCATCCTCGCCGTTAAGGCCCCTGGGGGAGCCCCCGAGGTACTCTTCAGGGTGAAGCTTGTCCGAAGTCCCGCGCCAACCGCAGATTTCAGCTCATGGGAACCCGATACTGGCAACCGCCAGTTCGAAATCCGTTACCGGGTTGCTCGCGATAGCGAGTGATGAGTGCCCGGTTTGAGCACCTCAGCGTTGGCACCCTGCATTCAACCCGTGGGCCACACTTTCAACATGTGCGCTACGTGCGCGCGACGAGGAAAATGCGTGGGTCCTTGCGCGTCGCGCCGTGGCGGCCGCGCTCGATGATCGTCAATCCCGCCGCCGCAATCTCAGCTTCGAGGTCCCCGGCAGAAAAGAACGCAACGTCGGGCGCCTTGCCGGCAAGCCGCGCCAACGGCACCGCCCAGCGGATAACGATGCTCATCTCGCTGAGGCACGGCGTCTTGGAGATGAAGAGGCCGCCGGGCTTCAAGAGGCGGCGCACTTGCGCCAGCGTGCGCCCCCGGTCGGCGACAAGGTGCAGCACATTGAACGCCAATACGGCATCATAGGCCCCCGCCGCACCCGGCGCGTCGAGAGCAGGGGCGACTGCGAACTCGACGTTCGCGCACCCCTCGGCCGCCGCCTTTTCGCGTGCGATGGCGATCATGCCGCTTGAGACGTCGGTTGCCACGATCCGCGTGACGGACGGCGCCAGCCGCAGCGCCGTGGTGCCCGTGCCGCATCCGATTTCCAGAACGGTGTGTGTGCTGTCGAGCAGATCGCGGGTGCGCTGGAGTGTGCGCTCGTAGCCCACCATGTCCTTGATGGGATCCTGGGCGTACTTGCGCGCGATGCGGTCCCAGAATTGGGCCTCGCGGGTCGCGCTGGCGATGGTCTCGGGCATGAGGGCTCTCCGCGGGTGTTGCGTGCTGCCTAGCACATGCAGAAAAGTTTGATATTGCCGAGGAGTGCACATGGCTTATACGAAAATGCATGTTTCTCCTCGACTGGAACCTTGCTCGGGCCTTTTGCGCCACGGCGGACACGGGCTCGCTCAGCTCCGCCGCGCGCCGGATTGGGCTCACGCAGCCCACACTCTCGCGCCAGGTGGCGGCCTTGGAGGCGGACCTCGGCGTGGCGCTGTTTGAGCGGATCGGCAAGCGGCTCGTCCTCACCGAGGCCGGCGCTGGTCTGCTGCCGCATGCCCGCGCGATGTCGGCGGCGGCGCAGGCTATGGAGCTTGCCGCGGCGGGCAAGGATCAGGAAATCGCCGGGCGGGTGACGATCTCGGCCACCGATGTGATGGCGGCCTACATCCTGCCCGGCATTGTCGCTGAGATCCGCGCCGCCGCGCCACAGATCACGATCGTGATCCAGTCATCGAATGCGATCAGCGATTTGCGGCGGCGTGAGGCTGACATCGCTATCCGCCACGTGCGCCCGACCGAGGACGACCTGATCTGCCGGCATGTGCGCACCTACAGCGCTCACTTTTATGCCGCCGAGAGCTGGATCGCGCGGCGCGGCGCGCCCGTCTCCGTTACCGGCCTCGCCGCCTCAGATCTCCTCGGCTTCGACCCTGTCGAGCGATTTGCCGCTCACCTCAACAGTGCCGGCGTTCCGGTGTCTGCCGATGAGATCAGGATCGTTTCGGAGAACGCGGTGGTGGTCTGGGAAATGGTTTTGCAGGGGCTCGGCGTCGGAGTGATGCTGCGCGAAATTGCCGAGCGCACGCCGGGCGCCGTGCAGGTGTTGGCGGACCTTCCCCCGACGCCGGTGCCGGTGTGGCTCGTCAGTCACCGCGAACTCACGACAAGCCGGCGCGTCCGGCACGTTTTCGAGGCATTGGCCGAAGGCTTGCGCCGGGCGCATCGGGGTGAGGGCGCGTGAGGATGCAGGACCCACAGATCCGCGCGGCCATTGCCGAAGACGAGCCCCATCTGAAGGCGCTCTACGAAGCGGCGTTTCCCGACGAGCAGCTTTTTCCCGTCGTAGCGCGGCTGATCGTGGAGGTGCCAGAGGTCCTCTCACTTGCCGCCGTGGTGGAGGGACAGTGTGTCGGCCACATCCTGTTCACGCCGTGCCGCGTGGACGGGAGTGTGTCCACGGTCGCGCTCCTCGGCCCCCTCGCGGTGCTGCCGTCCTGGCAGCGCCGGGGCGTGGGCAGCGCGCTGGTGCGTGAGGGACTGAGCCACATTGCCAGGACCGCTATGCGGCATGTCCTTGTCCTCGGCGATCCCGCCTACTACAGGCGCTTCGGCTTCAAGCCGGAGGATCGCATCCATCCACCCTATGACTTGCCGGTGGCGTGGACGGGCGCATGGCAGTCCCTTGCGCTGGAGCCTCGTCGAACGGCGATCGCAGGCACACTCTGCCCTCCTGATCCCTGGCTCACGCCGTCGCTCTGGGCACCGTAGGACGAGCAGCGGCGAGGGGTGGGCACGGAGGGCCGGGGCGTGCGTGCGACCGGTCCAGGGCGAGGCGTGCACCCGGCGGGCAGGGCCGGTCTGTTGCCTTCGATATGGTCGAGGTGTGATGAGCCCCTTGAAGTGCGCGTCCAGTCTGGAGCGTGGCCACCGGGGGTCTTTTGCGTGTGGTCAAATCCCGGTATGGTCGGCGCTCATCTCCCGCGCCCGCCGGCCGCTCGCGCGGGCCCCCACGCCGCCCTGGCCGATCGGTCCCGTAGCTCAGCTGGATAGAGCGACAGTTTCCTAAACTGTAGGTCGCAGGTTCGAGCCCTGCCGGGATCGCCAGTCCTTCGCGCGGCTCACTTCTCGGCCATGCGGCGGAACACGCCCGCGATGGTGAGCACGGTGAGCGAGGTCACGATCCAGCCGATCACGACATAGACGCCGCGCCCCCACCGCCACACGGTCGTCTCCCTCCGGTGAGCGCCGCCTTGCTTGGTTGTCGGTGATCGCCGAGTCTC
>CAZZPH010000277.1:0-4191 GCA_964655725.1 uncultured Hyphomicrobium sp. | reverse complement strand
AGGGCGCGCTTGAAATGCTCCTCCGCGCCGTCGAAGTCCTGGCGCGCGGCCTGGAGAAACATCGCGTAGCTGCCAAGACTATTCGCGTGGTTCGAATCGGCCGCCAGCGCGCGCTTGAAATGCTCCTCCGCACCATCAAAGTCCTGGCGTAACTGCCATAGGAAGTTCGCGTAGGCGCCAAGAGTGTCCGGGTCGTTCTTGTCGGCCGCCAGGGCTTGCGTGTAGTGATCCTCCGCGCGATCAAAGTCGTGGCGCACGGTCTGGAGAAACAGCGCGTAGTTGTAGAGGTTGTTCGCATCGTTCGGATCGGCCGCCAGCGCGCGGGTGTAGTGATCCTCCGCGCCGTCGAAGTCCTTCCGAACATTCTTCAGGAACACCGCGTAGTTGCCGAGGGTGTTCGCACGGTTCGGATCGGCCGCCAGGGCGCGCGTATAGTGCTCCTCCGCGCGATCGAAGTCCTTCCGAACATTCTGCAGGAACAGCGCGTAGTTGCAGAGGGTGTTCGCACGGTTCGGATCGGCCGCCAGCGCGCGGGTGTAGTGATCCTCCGCGCGATCGAAGTCCTGGCGCCTTTCCTTGAGGAATGTTGCGTAATCCCCCAGTATCGCGGGATCGTTCGGGCTTGTATCCAAGGCCTCGCGGAATTTCGCCTCGGCCGCATCGGGATCGGTTTTAGCGAGTGTGTTCCCCTCAATGGCCTCACGCCACCCCGGCGGCAGCTCCGACCTCTGGCGGTCCAGCGCGAACTTCAAGGCGTCCGTATCTTCGCGTGTTGCGACGTCCAGCTTGGCCGATGAAAGTTCCTTATGGGCGGCATAGACGCTGTCGAAGCGAACCTTCCACGCATCGAAGTCCGGCAGCCGGATGTCCATGCGCTCGCGCACCAGCACCATCACAAGATCGAAATCCCCAATCTCGACCCACGTCGCTCGGCGGCGCTTGAGCCATGCCAGCATGTCGCCCTCGGGAAGGCCGGCCCCGACCCAATACACGGGCTGCTCCTGCTCGGGGTCTTGATGGTCGGCGAAGAAGGCGTTGATGCTGGGATCGTGACCGCCGTAGCCGATGAAGATAAGCGCCGTCTCCTCCATGCTGTGGGTCAGCTTGGTGACGAACTCGGGCGGCAAGGCGCCAATCTCGGAGGTGGTGTTGCGGGGATCGTAGTCGGCATCGCCGTGAAGCTTGACGATGGTGGGGCGTATCGAGCGCACCTTCCAGAATTTCGCCAGGTCCTCGTGGTTGATGATGAGCGGGCGCGCGCCCGGATCTCCGTACATGTAGAGCGCGTCGGCCAGCAGGTTGTCGAAGTTGGTCGTCAGCACCGTACCGCACAGCGTGCCGAACTCGGGATGCGATAGGATCTGAGCCAGAGTTGCATAGCCGTAACCGGGCAGCTTGCCCTTGCAGATGCGGGAAATCTCGCGCTGGCGCAGGCCCTGCTCATGATAGAGCCAGTCGAAGACTTGGCTGTAATGACGTCCCGGAACATTGGGATCGTAGTCGGGAAACCATCGGCGAACCCAGGCAACGAGATCTCCAGTCCCCTGCTGCTGATCGAAGGCTTTCTGAAGCCAGAGGGGCACCAGCTCCGAAGCCGTTGGAATGCCGGAGCTACGCGAGCAACCTGCCCCGAGAAACCAGGTATGGCGCATTTCATGATCGCGCATGGTCTGAACGAGGCGGCCCGCAAACGCCTGACCCGTGATGCGCCGCAGCGCCACGCCACCCCCGTCGTGCCCGTCCACCCGCGCGTCCATGGATGCGCTCGTCCCCGCTCGCGTTCCGCCATTCCGTCAGAATGGAGACTAACCCGGCTTTAGGGCGACGGCTAGGCGCGACGAGGCCCGCGGCGGGCCCATCACGGGAGGCGGCGCCCTCGCGCGGGCCTCAGTTTTGCCTTTACCTGTCGCTGATATGCTCGCGGCACGGCCAAGTTGGCACCACAAGCGGGCGCCAGCATCACAACCAACGGGGCAGGCAACCGGCGATGCGGCTCGGCGGACGGCGATTTCTGTTGAGCTTTGCGATCATCGGGGCCGCCGTGTGCCTGGCGCTCGGCATCTCGCTGCCGATCATCAAGCTGACGAAGTATGTCTTCTGGTCCACCGAGCATTCGCTGATCTCCACCGTGCAGGTGCTGCTCAACGACGGGCAGACGTTCCTCGGCCTCGTGGTTCTGATCTTCTCCATCCTGCTGCCCGTGCTGAAACTCCTCTATCTGCTGCTCGTCTCCACGCTGCCGGCCAGTGAGATCGTCAACCAGCACAAGCGGCTCAAAGCGCTGGAATGGCTCGGCAAGTGGTCGATGCACGATGTGCTGGTGCTGGCGCTGACGATCTTTTTCATCAAGGCGCAGGGCATCTATGACGCGGCCTCCCTCACGGGGGTCTATTTCTTCACGGCCGCGGTCGTCTTGATGATCCTGTCGTATGCGTGGCTGCGCAACGAAGGGCTCGCCGCCATGCCGGAGCCCGTGGTGAGCGATCCCCCGCCGATCTCGGCCTTTCGCAATTTCGTGCTCTCGTTTCTCATCATCCTGGCGACGGTGTTCTTCGCTCTCGGCGTCATCCTGCCGTGCATCCGCTTCACCACCGTCTACGTGTGGACCAACGAGCACTCGATCGCGACCATCATCTGGGCGCTCTACGAAAACCAGGAATACTTCCTGGGCGGCGTCTTGTTCCTGTTCTCGATCTTCTTCCCGTTCCTGAAGCTGTTCTATCTCTTGACCCTCGTCACCTCGCCCGACATCCCGCCCGAATTCCGCAGGCGCTCGATCGCCACAATGGAGTGGCTCGGCCGCTATTCGATGACGGACGTGATGGTGCTGGCGCTGATGATCTTTTACGTGAACTCGTCGGGCTACACGGAAGCGCGCGTGCTGCCGGGCGTCTACTTCTTCGCGGCGAGCGCCATCATCACCATGCTCGCCTACGGATGGGCGAACACGGTGCCGGCGCGCCGCGCCACGCAGCCGGGTGCCGGTGCTGGAGCACCGGCCGCCGCGCCGGGCCCGCAGCCGATCACTGGCGGAGAGGCGATCCCGCTTCCCACGCACCCCGCGCGGCGCGTGAAGCGCTGAGGATCCTCAACACCGCACCGGCTACTCCACGGTAAACGACAGCCCAGCGCGGGCTTCCTCGTCAGGGCCCAGATTGATCTCCTCATCGGGAGAGGGAAGGACCGCCGCGCGACGCGAGCGGAACCGGCGCAACTGGGCCTGCGCCTCCTGGTAGGCGGCTTCTTTCGCGGATGTCGACGCGACGAACTCACGCCAATCACCCAGCGACGTAAACCGCTGGCGCTCGAAATCATGCCCGATGCCTTCCGGACGCTTGCCGCGCGCGCTGCAGATGGCGACGAGGGACTTGCGGCCCGGTTTATCGAGGCGGATCTGATAGGGCGCATCGGGTGCGGGAACGGCCAGCGTGTGGCCCGCCGTGACAAGATTGTCGCGCGCACTGTCATTGGGAAAGAGCACGGTCGCCAGTCCATCGGCTTCAATGGCAACAAGGGTCAGGTGGCAATCGCGCGTGGGGCGCGCATGGATGGTCAGAAGTTCGCCAAGCCGGTACGTCACGCGATCGGTCCACAGCGCCAGTTCCAGCGAACCCGCACTTCGATGATCCGGCGCGGAAGTGGGCACATCCCGGCCCTCCAGCACCGCCTTCAGCCTCGTCCACCCCGGTCGGGGAAGGCCGGTCTGGTTGAGCCGGACGGCGTCCGCGCGCACGTTTTCGTTCAGGGGCCGTCCGTCGAGCGCCTCGAGGCGCGACACGAGTTGCGCGCGGTCAACGCCCAGCTCCGCGGCCGCGCGCTCGATGGTGACCGTGCGCTCATATTCAAAAGCCAAGGCCGAAAGAGGATCGAGGCCGTCGATGAGCTGATCGTGGGACGTTTCAAGGGTGCTGCTCTGCCCGCCGGATAGGCTTTGGGCTGCGAGCCAATCGGCATCGACAATCCCGCCCTGATGATCGGCGCCACCGGCGTACTCGTCCCAGCGCGCGGCCGTCCAGCCCATCTCGGAGGGCCTAAACGCGATGAGCACGCTCGCCTCTCCCACCGTCTCGATGGCGGGAGCCCTTCGTGTGATTGAGAATTGCGCAAGCAGTGCCACGGCGGCGTCACGATAGCGCTGAAGCCGCTCATCGCTCCGGCACAGATTGTAAAGCGGCGCAAGTGACAGGAAGC
>CAZZPH010000276.1:0-4219 GCA_964655725.1 uncultured Hyphomicrobium sp. | reverse complement strand
CCGAACTCCATGATCTTGACGACCTTACCCTTGTAGATCTGGCCGATCTCGGGCTCCGACGTGATGGAACGAATGCGATCCAGCGCCTTTTCGATCGACTCGCGATTGGCCGAAGCGATCTTGACCGTGCCGTCATCCGAAATGTCGATCTTGGCTCCCGACTCCGCCACGATCTCGCGGATCACCGAGCCGCCCGAGCCGATAACCTCCCGGATCTTGTCGGTTGGAATCTTGATCGTCTCGATGCGCGGCGCAAACTCACCCAACTCGTCACGGGCTCCGGTGAGCGCCTTCGACATCTCATTGAGAATGTGGATGCGACCGTCGTACGCCTGCTGCAGGGCCACCTTCATGATTTCTTCGGTGATACCCGTGATCTTGATGTCCATCTGCAGCGCCGTAACGCCGTTCTGGGTCCCAGCGACCTTAAAGTCCATGTCGCCAAGATGATCCTCGTCTCCCAGAATGTCTGACAAGACGACGAAATCGTCACCTTCCTTGATGAGCCCCATCGCGATACCGGCAACGGGAGACTTGAGAGGCACGCCCGCGTCCATCAGCGCCAGTGATGCGCCACACACGGTTGCCATCGACGACGACCCGTTCGATTCCAGGATCTCCGACACGACGCGCAGCGTGTAGGGGAAGTCTTCGTGCGCGGGGAGCAACGGCCGAACTGCCCGCCAAGCGAGCTTGCCGTGGCCAATCTCACGCCGGCCAGGATTGCCGACCCGCCCCGTTTCGCCGACTGAGAATGGCGGGAAATTGTAGTGGAGCAGAAACCGCTCTTTGCGGGTCCCTTCAAGACTGTCCACGTACTGCTCGTCTTCGCCGGTGCCGAGCGTCGCAACGACGAGCGCCTGTGTCTCGCCGCGTGTGAAGAGCGCAGAGCCATGCGCACGAGAGAGCACATGGACTTCCGAGACGATCGGGCGAACGGTCACGAGATCGCGTCCATCAATCCGCCGCTTCGTCCTGATGACATCGCCGCGCATGATGTCCATTTCGAGCGACTTGAAGGCCTCACCGAGCAAGGTTTTCTCAGCCGGCTCATCGGGGATTTCAATCTCCGAATAAACCTTGGATTTTGCTTCTGCCACGAGGCCGTTGCGTTTCGCCTTCTCCTTGGTGGAGAACGCCTCCGTCAGCAGGCTGCTGGCAACCGCCCGGACTTTGTCGGCATATTTGCCCTTATCGGCGATCTGAATGTCCCAGGGCTCTTTGGCCGCTGTTTCAGCAAGCTTGATGATCGCCTGAATGACCGGTTGGAAATGCCGATGGCCGAACATGACGGCTCCGAGCATCACATCCTCGGGAAGCTCTTTGGCCTCAGATTCTACCATCATCACCGCATCGTGCGTCCCGGCCACGACGAGGTCGAGGGCCGTCTCGCCCATTTCGTCGATCATCGGATTGAGGACGTACTCACCCCCGATATAGCCGACGCGAGCCGCGCCGATGGGCCCCAGGAACGGCAGTCCCGACAATGTGAGTGCGGCGGATGAGGCGACCATCGCCAGAACGTCGGGGTCGTTCTCCAGATCGTGGGAAAGAACTGTCACGAGGACCTGAACCTCGTTTTTGAATCCGTCGACAAACAGAGGGCGTATCGGCCGGTCGATGAGCCGCGAGACAAGCGTCTCCTTCTCAGACGGGCGGCCTTCGCGCTTGAAATAGCCACCGGGAATCTTGCCGGCCGCGTAGGTCTTCTCCTGGTAGTGAACGGTCAGAGGGAAGAAATCTAGGCCCGGCTTGGGCGACTTGGCGCCGACCACAGTGGCCAGCACGCTCGTCTCGCCGTACTGCGCATAAACCGCGGCATCAGCCTGACGGGCCATCCGGCCTGTTTCCAATTTGAGCGTCCGGCCGCCCCATTCAATTTCGACTCGATGGATATCGAACATGTTGTCCAGCTTTCGTTTCGATTCTTTATGTCACGTGTTTGCGCGTGGTGTTTAGCACGAATGACGGCGCCGCCGGGAAGCCCTATCGCTTCCGGCGGTGCCGATTTTTCCAGGCCCTGCGGGGTGATGTCGGATGCGAAGGCGTCACAGTCCGGTGAGTTCGGATCGTATTAGCGCCTGATCCCGAGCTTCTCGATGATGCTCTTATAGCGCTCAGCGTCCTTACGCTTCACATAGTCGAGCAACTGTCTGCGCTGGCTCACCATTTTGAGAAGACCGCGGCGCGAGTGATTGTCCTTTTTATGCGCCTTGAAGTGATCGGTCAGTTCATTGATCCGGTGCGTCAAAACCGCGATTTGAACCTCTGGCGAGCCGGTGTCATTGGCTTTGGTGGCATTGGCTTGAATGACGGCCGCTTTGGCCGCCCGGCGATGGGGGGCAACTTCCGACATCGGGATCTCCTTTCGGGCTGGAGTGAATTGAGCGCGGATCAGCGCTCAAATGAGGCGGCCACGGCCGGGATGTCGTCCAGCAGGGTCGCAAACGTCATCGCGGGCCCCATCAGAGGCCCGCGATCCGGAGGCTTATACACGCACAAGCTGTGCGTGCGAAGCACTAAAATAAGGTTCTAGATCAGGCGATTGTCACTTCTTGCAGAACGTCGCTTGGCCGCGGCAGGTCACAGTGCCGCCCTCGGGCTTGCAGTTGTAGCGCTCTTTCGTAACGTTATAACCTTCAACCTTGCCGTTTGCGAGAAACCCCGGCCAGAGACCCCAGCTGACGGCCTGAACCATTGTCTCCATCACGAACCATTTAGCCGATTCCTCCGTCCCGGAGGTGGCGACAGCACCCTTCGTTACACATTCAGCAAATGCAGCCGATGGTCCGGCGAACAAGACGATCGTGGCCGCAAGCAACGCACTGCGGGTGGATTTCATGAGTTCACTCCCTCGAGAGGCCGGCCCCGGCGGGGCCCGCGCGGCGCCCAATTATGCGTCGATGCCCGAAGTGGTCAATGCGCCAGCCGAGCGTTGCATCATTTTTTTTGAAGGTGTGACTGTGCTCAACCGAGGTTAAACACACGGATCGGATGCAGGGCGCCTTGCTCGACCTCGCCGAGTGCTACGATGCGTCCCTGGCATGTTGCATACATCAGACCCGACAGGATCGGCGCATCGCGCCCGCGGATGAGAACCGATACACCACGCGCGAGGCGTCCGGCATCAGAGGGTGAAACCATGAGCTCGGGCAATTGGCGCAACGGCATGTCGACGGGAAGCAGCGGACCGCCCGGATCCGTGAGACGGCCGCTCTCCGATTCCACTTCCAGGTCCTCGAAACTCCAGGCATCGCCCTCAGCAAACGGCCCGACCCGCGTTCTACGCAGGGCGACGACATGGCCGAGGCAGCCCAGCAACCGTCCCATATCACGCGCGATTGCACGCACATAGGTGCCCTTACCGCAATCGGCTTCGAACACGGCGCTGTCACTATCTGGCATTTCGACGAGACGCAGATCATCAACGGTAACAGTGCGCGCCTGGAGTGTCACGTCCTCGCCGTCCCGCGCCAGATCATACGCACGCTCGCCATCGATCTTCACGGCTGAATAGCGAGGTGGCACTTGCAAGATCTCGCCGATGAAGCGCGGCAGCACTCCGCGAATATCGCCTTCAGAAGGTCGTTCGCTGCGGACTTCGATGATCCTGCCTTCAGAGTCGTCGGTATCGGTATCAGCACCCCAACGCACGGTGAAGACGTAGGACTTCGCACCATCCACCGCAAAAGAGACTGTCTTCGTCGCCTCTCCGAAAGCAATGGGCAGCACGCCCGTCGCAAGCGGATCGAGCGTGCCGGCATGTCCCGCTTTCTGCGCATCGAACAGCCGCTTAGCGCGGCCGAGTGCCTGCGTACTGGTCAATCCATTCGGCTTGTCGAGCACGAGCCATCCGTTGATGGGTCTACCCCTCTTTCGTCGCGCCATGTCGTCTCCAATTTCCCTCGGGGGCCCCGCACCGGCACATCGCGAAGCGGCTCTCACTTCTTCTCGACATCGCGCCGCACCCTCTCGCTGTGGAGCAAGGCGTCGAGGCGGCTGACCTCGTCGAATGTTGCGTCCTCGCGGAAACGGATATCGGGAGCGTATTTCAGATTGAGTGTATGAGCGACCTCGGCACGGATGAACTTCCTGTGCTTCTCCAAGGCCGCCAGAACCGCATCGGTATCCTTGCCACCGAGCGGCATCACGAAGGCGGTGGCGATTTTCAGGTCCGGGGAAATGCGCACCTCCGTGATCGATACGACATGCGAAGCCA
>CAZZPH010000275.1:459-4269 GCA_964655725.1 uncultured Hyphomicrobium sp. | reverse complement strand
AAAACATAGGCAACATGAAGGATGAGGACGATCGGCTCGGCGAATGTGCGCTCTCCTGCCCAGCGTGCCAGCCGGATGAGATTGAGCGCTCCGGCAAGGACGGCAAGGAGTGCCGTGAAGGGCGCAGTGGGGAGTGCAATCCAAACCGCTAGAGCGAGCCCACTGACGGCCATAACGACGGCGTCGAAGCGATCGAACGGCACCGGGAGGCGGCCGGGCGCACGCCGTGCCAGCCAGTTGCGCGTGAAGCTTGGAATAATTCGCCCACCAATAAGTTGAATGAGAAGAACGGTGGCGCCGACGCCGAGGCGGATGCCGTACCCCTCGCTGCTGCCGATCATGGCCTCGATATGAAAGACGCCGTTGCTCAGCCACAGAAGCGCAACGACAGCTAGAACTTGCAGGTTTCGCGTGTTGCCGCTTGCGATGATTTCCCGGGCCAGGACGGCGCCGAGTGCGGCAAGAAATAGAAGGTCGATCGCAGCAGCAAGGGGCGCGCCAATAAGGCCGGATACGAACATGGCGAGGCGTCCGGCCAACCATGTCAAGAATAGGCACAGCAGAGGCGTGCCGACGACGGGAAGCCGTCCCGTCCAGTTAGGAACGGAAGTCAGAAAGAAGCCGGCAACGACCGCTGGCACATAGCCGAAGACAAGCTCATGGACGTGCCACGCCAGGGGCGCGAGTGATGTGGGAACCGTCACATAGCCCCACAACATCGCGAGCCAGATGGCCATTGCGGTTGCCGCCCAGATTGCTCCGAAAAGAAAGAACGGCCGGAAACCGTAGCTGAGAAGAGCAGGTCCATTGAAGGAGCGGATTTGCTCGGCACTTGTCGCCATGGGCGTCCTCGTACTTGCGGTACCGGCGCACCAGGATGCGTTGGGGGACCGGGTGCGCTTTTATCCGGCCGGCATTGAATCAGCATTGCGAATACTGGTTCTGTCATCCATAATCGGTATCAGTAATGCTTATTTTGTCTCACGGTCGGTCCGGTAACGGACCAACGAGCAAGTGGAGGACGTCATGACCGGCCGGATGAGTGTGGTATTGGCACTAAGTGTTTGCGTGGCGTCGTGGTCGGTCGTCCAGGCGGGGGACCAAAGGATCCAGTTCCCGACCGGCTACGCCACGAGTTTCAGCAACTATCTGAGCCTCGATCGCGTTCAGAACCCCGACCAGATCATCCGCCGGACGGATCCGTCCTGGTTGGTGAGATCTACGCTGCTCGCAAGGACGCCGATGGCAATGTCCTCACCAGCACCCTTGGACGCCGTGTCCGCGACAAGATGGTCGCAATCGCGGTGATGGAGAAGCAGAGGGGCTGGGGAGAAGCATTCCCCGACGAATTGCGCAACGGTGACTGGGATTTTGCGATCTTTTCTCCAGATGGCCGGCCGCTCGATAAGGACATCAATGCATGCCGTTCCTGTCATGCGCCTCTGAAGGAGACCCAGCACCTCTTCTCCCTTCAGCATCTCGTCAAGTAGGACGCACGCCCTTCATCGTCCGCCACCCTCTGGAACGCTCAACATGCGCCTGACATCCTTTACGGACTATGGTTTGCGCACGCTGATGCGATTGGCTGGCGATCCCAGTGAACTCTTCACGACGGAACAGATCGCGCAGGAGTTTGCAATTTCACGCAATCACCTCACAAAGGTCGTGGGCGAGCTGTCTACGGCGGGCTATATCACGACCCAACGCGGTGCGGGCGGCGGTTTCCGGCTGGCGCGATCCCCGCAAGACATCACGATTGGGGAAGTCGTGCGCCGCCTGGAAGCGCGTCACGCTCTGGTCGAGTGCTTCCGTGCGGACGGTGGCCAGTGCGTTCTGACACCAAAATGCCGTCTCAAGGCGAAGCTCGCCGCCGCAAGCGAGGCCTTTCTGGCTGAACTCGACAAAACGCGGCTTTCGGAATGTGCCTATCCGTCGCGTGGCAGGGTATGAAAGGCCAACGGGGCCGCCAGCGCTGAGGCTCGCGCACGGCGGCCGGTGGGCCGGACAGCATCGTCGTTGTGCGAATGTGCCTGGCAAGTAGGATGCACGGATGGCGGCGCGATTTCTGTGGTTGACACTTGGTCTCCTGGCGCTGGGGTGCGGGATTGTGGGGATCATCCTGCCGCTCATTCCGACAACGCCGTTGCTTTTGCTTGCGGCCTTTGCCTTTGCCCGATCGTCTCCACGCCTGCACGAATGGCTTGTCACCCATCCCCGCTTCGGGCCGCCGATCCAGGATTGGAGAGCCCACGGCGCCATTCGCAAGCCGGCCAAGCGGACAGCCCTCGCCCTGATCGTCATCACGTTCGCGGTTAGCGCTGTTGTGGGCGTTTCAATACCGATCCTCGTCCTTCAGGCGCTGGTGCTCGCCGTGGTCGCGGCGTTCATCGTTACGCGCCCGAACGCGCCGGGAGAAGGTTCATGAGCTTGCTGAGCCTCAGCCCACCAGCGGTCGGCGCGGCCGTGCTTTGCGCTCACGGCGCTCCGCCGTGACAATGCAGGGGCGGGAAGGATGGCCCGTTGCCGATGCTACGCGCCCGCTCAGTGGCTCGTTCCCTCGGAGAACGTGATCTTGTTGAAGACATTGTATTTGCCCGAAGGCTTGCGCATCGGAATGCGGCGGACCTCCTCGAGCGTCTGAGCATCGTAGACGATCACGGCGCCATCGTCGTCCCACACCGATACGAGGGCGTGGCGTCCGTGACGATCGAACTCGGTATGGGCCACGGTCTTGCCGGGTGCAGGACGCAAGGTCTTGGCGATCTTCAATGTCGTTTTGTCGATGACGTGCATGGCGTCCTTGTTCGGGCCGAAGAACACGTCAGCCCAGACGTAATTCGAAGCCTCGTGTGAGCGCAGAAAGAAGCCCGGCCCTTCCGTCTCGATAGTCTCGATGACCTTCCAGTCCGTCACGTCGATAATGCTGAGGCGCGCCTCTTTGAGGTGCGGGGTCGCCATGACACGGCGGCCGTCGCGCATCCAGCTGATGCCCGATCCCAGATGAGGCATGCCTGGCAGAGGAAATTCGGCAATCTCACGCCCGACGACCAGATTGACGACCACGCCGCGATCGCCCTCGCGGGAGGTTCCGACCAGATTGCGATAGTCGGGATCGAAAAAGAAATCGTCGAGGGGCTGGGTGACGGCGATGCGGCGGCGTGCGAACAGGCCCTCCGAGGAGGCCAAGCCCTCGAGCATGCCGCTTTCGTAGCTATGGACAAGTCCCTCGAAGACGGGAGGGGCGTTGGGATCCGTCGAAATCTCCCAGATTTCCGGAACATCTTTCAGCGCCAGAATGAAGCTGTTGCGTGCGGGCGCCTGATAGACCGCGGACACCCGTGATGTCGTCCCCTTGCGATCGGTAACATCGAAAATGCGCGCGACGGTCAGATCCGCTGCATCGAGAATTGTCAAAGTGTGGGGCAGGTAGTTGGCGACCGCCAGCCAGCGGCCATCCCTGGAGATGGCGATATTGCGCGAATTGAGCCCGGCGCGGACCCGCCCCATTTCCTTCAGCGTCCACAGATCGTACTTCTGCACCCATCCATCGCGGGACATGATGAAGACGTACCGGCCCTCGGGAGAGAACTTGGGGCCACCGTGGACGGCGAATGGCGTTGCGAAGCGGTCGAGCCGCGCGAACGTATCGCCGTCCAGCACCGAGACATGATGATCCCCCGTCTCGACAACCAGGAACAGATTGAGGGGGTCCGATTCGTAGACCGGCGCGGCTGCAGGCGTGACATCGCCAGACAAGATGCGGCTGCTCAGAATGTCGGCTTGCGTCCACCGTGGAACGGACCGCAGTGG
>CAZZPH010000275.1:0-418 GCA_964655725.1 uncultured Hyphomicrobium sp. | reverse complement strand
CGGCATCTGCGTCGCCGCGCGTCCTTGCGCGATAACGCCTGTCAGAGTGGCGCCGCGCAGGCGCGACAGGCTTTCCGGGATGAGCGCCGGTCCCGTTCCGCCAAGCCGGTCGACCCCGTGGCACGCTGCGCAATGCTCGCTGTAGAGTTGCGAGGCATTAGGCTGGGCCAACGTAGGCGTCGCGAGGAGGAGCGCAGCACTACAGATAGCGATGCGTCGGATCATGGCTTGAACCTCGGAATGGCGTCACCGCGGCGCGTGCGGAAACGGCGCAGGATTGATCCACGCCGATCTCGGCATCGCTCAGATAGCAGGCGGGATCGGCTTCCCACGGATCGCCCGTCAATTGAAGTGCGCGGATGCGGGTGTTGCCGCCGCAGACGGACCTGTAGGCGCATGCCCCGCACCGTCCCTTGAG
>CAZZPH010000274.1:1027-4275 GCA_964655725.1 uncultured Hyphomicrobium sp. | reverse complement strand
GCCTCGACACCAAGACAGCGCGCGTGACGTGCGATGGCCAGCAGATCAAGCTCACCTCGCACGAGTATCGCCTGCTTGCTTACCTCATGCATCACAAAGGGCGCGTGGTTTCGCGAACGGAACTTGTCGAGCATCTCTACGAGCAAGATTTTGATCGCGATTCCAATACGATTGAAGTGTTCATCGGGCGGCTGCGCAAAAAGCTTCCGACGGACGTGATCGAGACGGTCCGCGGGCTGGGGTACCGGATGGGACCGGGAACCGATGAGGTTTAATTCCCTCGCATTCCGGCTGATCGCCACTTCGGCGGCTTGGCTGGCGTTCGTGCTACCGCTGGCAGGCTTCATCATCTACCGGCTCTACAGCGAGGACGTGCGGGCAAGCTTCGATCAGCGGCTCGAAAAGCTCGTCAACTCGATCGCGATTGACGCCCTGTCCTCCAACGGTTCGAACCCCGTCGCCCCCACCAATCGTTACGAGCCGCTGTTTGAGGAACTCCACTCCGGCTGGTATTGGCAGATCCGGCCCGTGGATGAAGGCGCTGGACGACGTCTGATATCCGCGTCCCTGGCAACCGCATCGCTACCGTCCCCACTCGACAAGGGTGTTGAGGCTGATGCGGCAGGACAGCGCTGGATGAATGCCAAAGGGCCGGTGGGAGAGCCGATCCGCATCATCGAACTCATCGATACGCAGGGACACGAGGAAGGCGCCGCGCGCTATGCCGTGAGCGTGGCGGGACCGGTCCAATGGCTGGAGAGCCGGTACCGGAACTTTCTGACCCGCCTGACGGTGGCGCTGGCCCTGACGGGTCTTGGTCTCGTGCTGGCGACGCTGTTCCAGGTGCGGTTCGGGCTGCTGCCGTTGCAGAGCATCGAGCGCGGGCTTGCCGCCATCAGGTCCGGCAATGCCGCCAAGCTCGAAGGCGAACTTCCCGCAGAAATCGCGCCCCTTCAGAGCGAACTCAACGCCCTGATCCAGTCCAACCAGGACATCGTGGATCGCGCACGGACTCAGGTCGGCAATCTGGCGCATGCCTTGAAGACCCCGCTCGCCGTTATCACCAATGAGGCGCGCGACGATCCCGGATCGCTGGGCGTCAAGGTCGCCGAGCAGGCGGATCTGATGCGCGATCAGATCAATCTCTACCTGGAGCGGGCGCGCATGGCGGCGCGCGTGGGCGTCATCGGGCGCGCGACGGAGATCGAGGCGGTGGTGGCGCCCATCGCCCGGGCGCTGGAACGGATCAATGCCGCACGGGGCATCAGGATCCATATTGAGTGCCCGGCGGGATTGAAATTCCAGGGAGAAAAGCAGGATCTGGAGGAGATGGTGGGAAATCTCCTGGACAATGCCTGCAAGTGGGCGAACACGCGCGTCGATCTCACCGCGTTCGAGAGCCCGGCCGGGGGCAGATCGGGGCCGGGCGAGCCACACCGGATTACCATCCAGATCGAGGATGACGGCCCAGGGCTCACCGAAAGCCAGCGGGCGCGGATCGGCAAACGGGGCCTCAGGCTCGACGAAACCAAGCCCGGCTCGGGTCTTGGTCTTTCAATTGTCGCAGACCTGGTCCAGCTCTATCGCGGCGAGCTGGAGCTCTCCCAGGGGTCGCGGGGCGGCCTGAAAGCCCGCCTGGACTTGCCAGCGGCGCGATGAAATTGTTTAAAAGCCAAGCAAACGGGTCGAACTTTCGCCCGAATCGAGGTGGACATCGGGCATGGTGGCGGGCCGTGTCCGATGTGGGCGGCTCGGGACTGTGGAGTTTCGCAGGCCGCGTCATGCGGGTAATGTCGATCAACGGTCGTGCGAATGCGACGCCGTTCAGGGGATTAGGTTATGAGCCGGATGCGCTTTGCGGTAGTTGGTCTTGTTGCTGCGCTGGTCGCGGGATGCAGCGGCGATGGCCCGAATAAGGCCGACGCTGGTCTGGCGGTGGGCGCGCTTGCGGGCGGCATCCTGGGCAATCAGGTCGGCAAGGGAACGGGCCGGATCGCGGCAACCGCCATCGGTGCCGTCATCGGCGGCATTGTGGGTAGCGAGATCGGCCGCTCCATGGATCAGCAGGACCGCATGCTGGCCCAGCAGGCCGAGTTCGACGCGCTCGAGCGCGGACAGTCGGGCGTCGCCAAGCAGTGGCGCAACCCGGACAACGGACGCTATGGCGAAGTGGTGCCCAGCCGGCCCTACAAGCGCAGCGGTGCCGATTGCCGTGATTACACACACAAGGTTTACATCGAGGGCCGCCCCCAGGCCATGTCGGGAACGGCATGCCGCAACCCAGACGGCACCTGGACGAACGTGACCTGACCTCGACCGGCAGCTTTGCGCGCCGGTCAGGAAGAGTATGGATATTCGAGCCGCCAGGACCCCTGCCAGGGGTTCCGGCGGCTTTATTTTTTTGTCGCCGACAATCCCGTTGGTCCGCGACACAAGGGCCGTCTTTCGCGTTGGGCCTTGTCACGCCTTGGCCACGCTCCTATTCCACACACTAGGTGGGCCGGTGTGCCAAGTCCGGCCGGCGCGGCGACGGAAACGCGATGCTTCTCTGGTTCATTTTTGCACTCTTGACCGCAGGCGTCGTTGGCATCCTCCTGAGGGCATCGCGCGCCAGCACGGCGCCGGACCAGGCGATTGAGGCTGGGCGGACGTCCGCGGATGTTGCGGTTTACAAAGATCAGCTCAGCGAGATTGACGCAGATCTGGCGCGTGGCCTGATCGCCGAGGCGGAAGCGCAGGCGGCCCGGACGGAGGTTTCCCGGCGGCTGCTCGCGAGCGCGCCGGTGAGCGTCGGTGAGAGCGAAGCCCAGGGCGAGGCCCTGCGCACTGTGAATTCCCGTGCCATTGCCGCCGTAGCCATCGCCGTGCCGCTCGCGAGCCTGGCGATCTATCTCAGCGTTGGCTCACCAGGGCTTCCCGATCAGCCGCACGTTGCCCGGATGGAGGCGGCCGCGGTGGCACGGTCGACCGAGGGGGCCATCGCGCAGATCGAGGCGCATCTGCGCCAGTCACCGGATGATGGGCGCGGGTGGGATGTGATTGCGCCGATCTACCTCGGCCTCAATCGCTTCCCGCAGGCGGCTGAAGCCTATGCCAATGCGAACCGCCTCCTGGGCGAGACGCCCCAGAGGCTTGCAGGCTTTGCGCAATCGGAGATCCTGGCCAACAACGGGGGCATGATCCGGATCTGCCAGGAGCTAGGCTTCGCCATACATGCCGACGAGGGCGGTGAGACCGTCCAGGCGGAG
>CAZZPH010000274.1:0-1017 GCA_964655725.1 uncultured Hyphomicrobium sp. | reverse complement strand
CCTGGCCAACAACGGGATTGTGAACCCTCCCGCGCGCGCGGCAGCCGCGCGGCTGGCGTCGCTCGATCCTGCACGTCTCGATGCGCGCATGTGGCTGACACTCGCTCAAGAGCAGGATGGTGCCCTCAACGAGGCGCTGGCGGGGTATCGTGCGCTGCGCGACGATCCCAAGGCATCGCCAGCCATGCGCGATATCCTCACGGAGCGCATCAGCGTTGTGGAGGCGCGGATGACGGACGAGGCCAAGGGCAAAATCGAGAATAAGGGCGAGGATAAAGGTCAATGACCCGGAAGCAGCGGCGCGGCGTATTGATAGGAACGGGTGTGGTGATCCTGTCCGTGGCCGCAATGCTTGTCATGTTCGCCTTCCGCGACAGCATTGTATTTTTCTATACGCCAAGCGATGTGACGGCCGATAAGGTGTCACAGGGTCAGCGTTTCCGGCTGGGCGGGCTCGTTTCGCACGGCTCGGTCAAGAGGGGTGACGGAACCGAGGTGGAATTCGGGGTCACCGACACGCTGGCTGAAATTCGCGTCTCGTATAACGGCATCCTGCCCGATCTGTTCCGCGAGGGGCAGGGCGTGGTGACCGAAGGGCGCCTGACCGACGCGGGGCTTTTTGTTGCCGACACCGTGCTTGCCAAGCATGATGAGACGTATATGCCTCCAGAAGTCGCCAAATCTCTCGAAGAGAAGGGTGTCAAGCTGGGGCCCGGCGCGACCCATCCGGCACCCAAGACCGGCGATGCTGGCGCCTATCCCGGGAGTGAGACGCAATGATCGTTGAAATAGGTCATTTCGCGCTGATCCTCGCGCTGGTGGTGGCGATCGTTCAGACGATCGTGCCGGCATGGGGTGCGCGCACCGTTGACGGCCGGCTCATGCAGGTGGGCGACAGCGCAGCGATTGCCCAGCTCGGGCTGCTGACGATCTCGTTCCTGGCGCTGACTTACGCTTATGTTGTTTCCGATTTCTCCGTGGTCAATGTCGCCACCAACTCCCACTCGGACAAGCCGC
>CAZZPH010000273.1:0-4288 GCA_964655725.1 uncultured Hyphomicrobium sp. | reverse complement strand
CGCTGGGGATCACCAAGCCCTCATCTCGTCGCAATGTTCCGACAATCGCTCATGCGTGATAGAAGCCGGTCGAATAATCGAATCCCGGGGGATGACAGAATGCGCATGGCAACCGATTGGGCAGGCCCGATGGCACTGATGGCAGCGCTGTTGATCAGCCCGCCAGCCTGGGCTCAGGAGCCGGCCCCGGCCGGGGATGCGACCGCAGGATCAGGTTGGAGCGCAGCGGTCGCGCCCAACACCGCCCAAGGTATGACCCTCGATGAAAACCAGACGGACCTGATCAAGAAGGTCAGCGGATATTTCAACGAACTCAGCACGATGAAAGGCAATTTCGTCCAGACCACGTCCGATCAGAAGCGCATGCGCGGCAAGTTTGCATTGCTGCGACCTGGAAAGTTCCGCTTCGACTACTCACGGCCCTCGATGCAGGTCATCATTTCCGACGGCCAGTATCTGGCGATCCAGGACCACGACCTCAACAACGAGGATCGCGTCGCGCTCGACCAGACGCCGTTTCGCCTCCTGCTGCGTAAGGAGGTCGATCTCTTGCGCGATGCCAAAATTCTCGAGGTCCAGGAAACCGACGATCTGATTGTGGTCGGATTACAGGATAAGAGCCCCGACACACCCGGACGCATTAAGCTCTACATTGCCACCCAGCCGGCCATGGAATTGAAGGAATGGGTGACAACCGACGCCCAGGGCTTGGAAACCCGGGTCGAAGTCGCTGATGTGATCAAAGGTGAAAAGCTGGACGCCGAACAGTTTAAGATCAAGGCCGTCACCGCCAATCCTCTAAGGAATTGAAAAACATAAGATTACTTGCGATCCTCGGCCCTTCTGCGCGACGGAGACGCGCTGATTTGGCTGTGTCTATCCGGCCTCTAGCAAGCTTTAGCCTGGGGATAACCGGGATAAATCGATCACGTTTTCGTGATCGATCGCGTTGCCCCCTATTGAAATTCATAGAGGTGAGCTTAACTACCTCTCAGACAGGCCGCGTCATCTTTCATCGGTAGCTCCCCCCCGTCTACCCGATGACGCGCCTGGGGCACCGGCTTCCCTCCCGGTGCCGCGCGCGAGAGCGCTGAGCGCCCAACTTCGCCCCCCGGAGTTGGGCGCCTTTCGTTTGTGGACCCCATCGAGAGACGCCAACCCGTAGCACGACAGACGCGGCCCGTTTCTTGCCGCACGGGCATGGTTCTCCGGGGTGCTGAGGGCCTCAATGAAATGCTGCTGCGCGTGTCTCGCCAAGCGTTGCAGCAAAAATGGTGCTGCCGGCGAACTCTCGATCGATGCGGCGCAGCTCCTCCAAAACCACAGACAGCCGCGCCGTGACGCGCTGCGTAAAATGGTCCGCCAGTTTGGTATCTTCCGCCATGAGCTGGTGCAGATCCTCTCGCGCGATACGCAGCGCCCGCACCTGGCCGCGTGCTATAATTGTCGAGGAATGCACCTGTTCCACCAACATGGCGAGTTCGGCCAGGATCGAGCCTGCAGGTATCGGCATCGCAGCCGGCTCGTCACCCGGACCGCTCAGACGCACGGCATCGCCGGAAACGATCACGATCGCCCCCTCGCCGACCGCACCTTCTTGAAGGATAACATCGCCGGGCTTGTAGACAACGCGATAAGCGCGCCGCACGATTTCGGTGATCTGAAGAGGCTTCAAGCCGTCAAAAATTTCGAGCTTGAGAAGCGGTTGAACAATTGCGTCGATCGCCATCGCCGTCCAGTCCCCGTGCGAGATCCATTGCAGCCGCGCCACACTCGACACCGCCGATGGGTACGCTCCACTGATTCGACAGAGCCGGTCCAGCCCGCTGGGGACAGCCCTGGGGACACCCGGTGGGGAACCTGAGGATGGGGAACTGCGTACAGCTTAGGGAACGAGCTTGTATCCGCCGGTCTCAGTGATCAGAATCTCAGCGCTGGAAGGGTCTTTCTCGATTTTCTGGCGCAGGCGGTAGATGTGAGTCTCGAGCGTATGGGTGGTCACGCCCGCGTTGTAGCCCCACACCTCCAGAAGAAGCATTTCGCGCGGCACGACCCTGTCGCCGGCGCGATAAAGATACTTGAGGATCGACGTCTCTTTTTCCGTCAGGCGAACCTTGGCGCCCTTTTCATCCAACAGCAGCTTGGCAGCTGGCTTGAACGAATAAGGACCGATCGTGAACACGGCATCTTCGCTCTGCTCGTGCTGGCGCAACTGCGCTCGGATGCGCGCCAGAAGCACCGCGAACTTGAAGGGCTTGGTGACATAATCATTGGCGCCCGAGTCGAGCCCGAGGATCTGGTCGGCATCTGAATCGTTCGCGGTCAGCATGATGATCGGCGACTTGAAGCCCGATTTACGCAACTGTTTGACCGCCTCACGGCCATCCATGTCAGGAAGATTGACGTCAAAAACAAGCAGATCGGGTTGATCTGCCTTGGCGCGCTCGACGCCGCTGGTCGCCGTGTTGGCGTCGGCAACATCGAACTCGTCATAGAGTGCGAGTTGATCCTTCAGGGACCCGCGCAAATCCTCGTCGTCGTCGACGAGCAGGATCTTGCGTGCTGTCATGCTATTCCTCTTGGCTTCCTGGTCTGTTGGCAGACGAGTTTTTCTTATCCAGGATGGGGTATTGCACGGAGTGTTGCAACCCGCGCGATCAGCCCCGATTCGGCAGGGTGCCGCCGGGACGGCAGGACCAATGACACGCCTAGACGGCCAGGAATATGCTGAGCACCTCACACCAACGTCAACTGTTCGTGAAATCGCTCCGCTCAACTGCCACGCAGGGCATTGTGCGGGTCGCAGGCCGATCCATTCCCTGCGCCCTCGGACGATCCGGCCGCCGCGCGATCAAGCGGGAAGGTGACGGCGCCACGCCTGCCGGTGCCTGGAGGGTGCTGCGCGTGTACTACCGGCCAGACAGGATGCGCCGGCCCCAGACCGGACTTCCAACCCATCGCATCTATCCGGACGATGGCTGGTGTGATGCCGCTATGGACCGCAACTACAATCGGCCAGTCCGGCAACCTTATTGCGCCTCCGCAGAACGCATGTGGCGCGATGATGAACTCTACGACCTTCTCGTCGTGCTCGACTATAATATCGCTCAGCGCATTCGCCACCGTGGCAGCGCCATCTTCTTGCACGTCGCACGTCCGGGGTTTGCCCCAACCGAAGGCTGCATCGCCCTCAGCAAACCGGACCTCATCAGGCTCGTCGCAGCCCTGCGCCGGGGCGATCGCATCCACATTGCCGCCTGAGGGAACGTCCACGAAAAAAGGCCCTGAACGGGGAGCATTCAGGGCCCAGTGGGGGAGCACGTCTAGGGGAGCCGTGCTCGGGAGAAGCAAGATGTTCCGGCCGGGGTGGTGAGACCCCGGCCGGACATATGCGCTACTGGACGACCTCGCCGTGCAGTCTGAGATCGAGACCTTCCACCTCGGCGCTTTCCTCGACCCGGAGGCCCATGACGACCTTGATGACCAGGAGGATCACCGCGGTTGCCACCGCACACCACACGATCGTCGCCAGGATACCCCAGATCTGAACGCCGACCTGCGCAGCATTGCCTTCCAGGAGCCCCGCCGTGCCGCCAATCGCTTCCACGGCGAACACACCGGTGAGAATGGCGCCGACGATGCCGCCGACACCGTGGATACCGAAGACATCGAGGCTGTCATCGTAGCCAAGTGCGCGCTTGATCATCGTGGAGAAGATGAAGCACACCAGACCGGCGATGAGACCGATGAAAAGGCCACCCATCGGGTTGACGAAACCTGCCGCCGGCGTGATCGCAACAAGACCTGCAATGGCGCCCGACGCGATGCCCAGGACGCTCGGCTTGCGGTGGATGATCCATTCGGCAAACATCCACGCCAGAGCAGCAGCAGCCGCGGAAACCTGCGTTACGGCCATTGCCATGCCAGCCGACTCATTCGCGCCGACCGCTGAACCCGCGTTGAAGCCGAACCAGCCAACCCACAGCAGCGACGCGCCGATCAGGGTATAAACCAGGTTGTGAGGCGCCATGTTCTCCTGACCGTAGTTGCGGCGACGGCCGAGGATGATGCAGGCAACGAGTCCGGCAATGCCCGAGCTGATGTGCACGACGGTGCCGCCAGCGAAGTCGAGAACGCCGTCATTCGCCAGGAAGCCGCCACCCCAGACCCAGTGGCAGATCGGTGCGTACACGATCAGCATCCAGAGCGTGATGAAAACGAGAAAACTGGAGAACTTCATGCGATCGGCCACTGCACCGGCGATCAGCGCCGGCGTGATGATCGCGAA
>CAZZPH010000272.1:0-4310 GCA_964655725.1 uncultured Hyphomicrobium sp. | reverse complement strand
AAGCGGCGGCGATCGTGGTTGTGGCCGTAGATGCGTGTCGACAGCGTCGTGTCGTCATCGATGTAGTAGTTGTGAGCGACCTGCAAATTCAGGTGCTCGGCATTGTAGGTATTGAATGAGAAGGCGCCAAAGCCACCGTCATCGAACAGGTCCGAGGGCTTGCGGCGGCCGTTGGCGAAGAAATCCTGGATCGAGCCGACGAAGTTGTCCTCGTCGTAGTCGTCGCGCTGACGGTTATAGGAGCCAGATACCGTCAGATCCTGATCGACACCCTTCCAGCCGAGTGCGCCATAGAAGTCGTTGTAGCGCAGGCGCTCGATCTCCCAGGCCCCAGGGGCTTCCGCACCCGAGTACGACACGACGGCCCCCACGTTGCCGTGGTGTTGACGCGTGTGAACATGGCGGTAATTGCCAACGCCCTTGTCGACATCGTCGGTGTAGCTGAGCGAGCCCTTAATGACGGTTTCGGGCGCGCCGAACGGTGACAGGTTCTGGAAGTTGATGATGCCGTGGTTGTTGAGCGGACCGTGGGACACGATCGTTCCGCGGATAACCTCGATGTTCTCCACGCGGTCGAGGGGTGGCGTGTAATGGGTCGAGGGATCCAGGTAGCTGGAGAAGTTGATCGACGCGCCGTCCTCCATGACGAGGACCTTGCGCGAACGGCGGAAGTTCGAGCCGCGGATGCCGATACCGGCATGGCGGCCGAGACCATCGTCCGTCACTGTCACGATGCCCGGTACGCGCGCCAGGGCATCATGTGTGGTCAAAGGACGCTGCTCGTCGAGTTGCTGGGAGTCGATGCGGGTGGCGGCGGCCCCGAAGTTCTGAAGACTCTTGGGGACGATGCTCTTGCCATCGACCGGTGATGAGGTCGGGCGGGCATTCGACAAGACGCGGCCGTCTGCCGAATCCCGGTTCGGACCCGGAGGGGGCAGGTCGGCGAAATCATCATCCGCCGGGGGAGGAACAACCGCAGGGACCGCCGCGGGGGCTGGCTGTGGCTTGGGTTTGCTCGCCGTCTGGGGCTTGGGCTTCGGCTTGGGCTTGGGCTGAGGCTGGGCCTGAGGCTGCTGCTGTTCCTGAATGACTTCGACCTCCGGAACTTGCCCCTCCGTCGCGCCAGCAGCCGGGGGCGGCGCATCCTGGGCCATGACCGCGAATGGAACTGTGATCGCGATGCTCGACATTAGTGCAGCTCTCAGGAAATTCCCCATCATGTCCCTGTCTCTTTCTGATTTGACGTGGCAGCTTGCGGAAAAGCGCGATTGCGCTGTTATCCACATCGCTAAAGTCCACGCGGAGAATGAGCAATGGTGCGGAATTCCCGATTGCGTCCCAAAAATGGCAATTGTCGCAGGGTGTTGCAGATTCGACGCGGGAAGTTATCCTGAAATTGAGATTGTCGGGAATTATTCCCCGATAACGGGGAAATATTGGATTATCTGCATTGCAATTGCGGGAAAAAATCTCTCACAGCGTCAGACGAATTGCGGTGGGAAAGAGCGGGGCTTCCTGACGAGCTGAAGGCAGACGTGGCACGAGGCCGCCATCGGGTCTGCGTGCATTCGTGATCTGATCCTCATCAGGCCATGGGCTCGGCTTGGTCGAGCGGTTGCTGCAGTCGTAGCGTGCTGCACCACGACACTTGGAACGATTGAAAAACATGAGCGTTGACACCGTGCACGGGCGTCGGCATCGTTAATTCAGGCTTGCACGAAGCGGGCTTCGTCTGACGTGTTGAGACATGTATTCAGGCGCCTGATCTCGGGACCTTGAATCCCGACTATTGGGAGACGTGGGAATGTACCAACTCGGTGGCTGGCCGCGTGTAGCGCGCCAGCACCTGCCTGTTGAGGTTGTTGTGTTGACACGGCGCGTCGACCCTGCTGTTGCGCGGCGCTGGGCGCTGGTGATCGGTGCTGCCGGCGGCATTCTGGCGGGCCAAACAGCGCTCGCGACGGCGGATGCTCCGAGCACGGCCGCAGTGATCGCGTCTTACGCCGACATCGCGCAAGCCAACTATGCCGACAGCCATGCTGCAGCACTTGCATTGCAGACGTCTATCGAGGCGCTGCTCGCCGACCCCACAGAGGCTTCGCTGGCCGCAGCGCGAGCGGCCTGGATCACGTCGCGCGAACCGTACATGCAGACCGAGGTCTTCCGCTTCGGCAACAAAATTGTCGACGACTGGGAGGGCAAGGTCAACGCATGGCCGCTCGATGAGGGGCTGATCGACTATGTGTCGCGGGATTACGAAGAGGCCGCCAGCCCCGAGAACGAGGCCTATGCGATCAACGTCATCGCCAACACGGAGTTGAAAATCGCGGGCGAGAGGATCGATGCGGCCAAGATCACGCCGGAGCTGCTGGTGCGTCATCTGCACGAGGCGGGCGGGGTCGAGGCGAACGTGGCGACCGGATATCACGCGATAGAGTTTCTGCTTTGGGGGCAGGACTTGAATGGCACGGGTCCGGGAGCCGGAAACCGGCGAGCCACCGACTTCGATCAAAAGAACTGCACAGGCGGCAACTGTGATCGCCGCGCGGAGCTTTTGAGAGTTGCAACAAACCTTCTGGTCGATCACTTGAAGCTCATGGCCGGTCACTGGACAGAGACTGGAGTTGCACGCCGCGAAGTCATGGCCGGCGAGGGCGAGGCGGGTCTAGTGGCGCTGTTCACGGGTCTGGGAAGTCTCACCTACGGGGAACTTGCCGGTGAGCGTATGAAGCTCGGGCTGCTGATCCACGATCCCGAGGAGGAGCACGACTGCTTCTCCGACAACACCCACAATTCGCATTACTACAACGCCGTCGGCATCCGGAACATCTACGAAGGCAGCTATACACGGCTGGACGGGTCCAAGGTTGAGGGCCCGAGTGTCTCGGATCTGGTCAAGGCGAAGAACCCAGAGGTTGACGCTAAAGTGCGCGCGGCCATTGCAGGCGTCATGGCCCGCATGGAGGATCTCAAGACGCGCGCTGAGACGGTTGAAGCCTACGATCAGATGATCGGCGAGGACAATCCTGAAGGCAACGCGGCCGTGCAGTCCGTCATTGATGCATTGGTCGTGCTGGCCAGAAGTCTTGAGAACGCCATCGCCGTGCTCGGACTGGAGGGCATTGCCTTCGAAGGCTCCGACAGCCTCGACCAGCCCGACAAGGTCCTGTCACCCGAACCGGATAAGGGGTGATCACATGACGCATCGAATTTTGAAGGCGCTGCCCGGCGCTTGTCTTGCCGCTTGGGCAACCGTGATGGCCATTGCGCTGTTGTGGGGGCGCCCTGCAGCGGCGGCAGCCTTCGCAGGCGCCTGTTGCGCGGACCTGGAGGAGCGCATCGCGGAGCTGGAGGCAACAACGGCGCGCAAGGGCAACCGGAAGGTCGCGCTGACGCTCACGGGCCACATCAATCGTGCGGTTCTGTTCTGGGACGACGGCGTCGAGAGCGACGCTTACTCGGTCGGCAACAAGAATGATCAGACGAACGTTTCTTTCGAAGGTGATGCGCAACTCGCTCCGGACTGGCGCGCGGGCTATGTTCTGACACTCCGCATCGAGGACAATCTGTCCGACGGTGTTGATCAGATCTCATCGTCAGCGGGTGACGGATTCCAGATCTGGAAATCGCATTGGTTCATCGAGAGCGCCATCTTGGGCCGTTTTGCCCTAGGTCGCGAATCCCGCGTTTCCGACACAGCGCCGGAGACTGATTTCTCTGAAACCGGCGTGGCGGCTTATGCCGGAGTTCAGGACGTCGGCGGCGGCTTTCTGGTGCGGCGATCCGATGGGGCCTTAGCCGGGGTGACGTGGGGAGATCTCGGCAATCACTTCAATGGCGATACGACGGATCTCGTGCGGTGGGATTCATCGGAGCTGGCCGGGTTCGTCGTATCAGCGAGCTGGGGATCCGACGACATCTGGGATGTCGGGCTGCGGTACGCTGGCCAGAGCGGTGGGTGGAGGTTTGAGGCCGCCGTCGCCTATACCGAGGTCACAGATGCACCGAGCGACTTTGCCGATGTCGATCATTCGACGCTCGTGGGCTCAGCATCGCTGCTTCACGAACCATCGGGTCTGAACGCGACCATCGCGGCAGGGGAGCGGCAGTTTGATGCTCTCGCTGAAGATGCGGACGGTGTGGCCAGAACACCGGCGGATGCGCGCTTCATTTATGTGAAACTGGGGTGGATTGTGTCTGGACTTACGTCACTTGGACCGACAGCATTTTATGGCGAATACGGGCGCTTCAGGGATTTCCTGACCGTCACCGCCGATCCCGATCTCGTGGCCTCATTGGAGGCTGGAGCG
>CAZZPH010000271.1:0-4319 GCA_964655725.1 uncultured Hyphomicrobium sp. | reverse complement strand
GCACCATCAACCCGATGCGTGTCGGGTCGGTGAGTATGTCCACCCAGCTCATGTTGTCTTCCCCGTGTTCGGCAACAGCTGCCAACCTGCCATGACAGGATGGGACGCGGAAGGGGGGAGATTCTGACCGGAAAATCAGGTAGCATCCGCCCAGTCTCAGCGCAGAGAGACAAGGGAGAGAGCCTAATGCCGGATTGCAAGTTGCCCCATCATGCAGAGCACGACCACAAGCATGGTCCGGGGTGCGGTCATACGGCCGTGAAGCATGCCGATCATGTCGATTATCTGCACGACGGTCACCTGCATCACATGCACGGCGATCACGTTGACGAGCATGTGATCGAGATCTCGGAAAAGAATCCCGATGTCTGCACCCCGCAGCACACATGTGCGGGCCACGAGCCGGGTCATGTTCACGGACCGGGCTGCGGACACGAGGCGGTGCCGCATGGCGATCACGTTGACTACCTTGTTGACGGCCACCTCCACCACCCGCATGGCGGCCACTGCGATGATCACGGACCGGTCGAAGTCGTGAAATAGCCCCGCGCTGCGGCACTGATCAGGGAGGCGTTAGCCTTCCGGTCTTCGGGGCCGCCTCACCTCAGCGCGGTCTCGATGAGCGGACGCAGGAGGCCCGCGCCGACGCGGTTCACGTGGTTGTCGTCGCGATAGATCGGCAGTCCCTCCCGCACGATCGGGCAGATCTGCCCGTCGCAAAGAGCCTCGTGAGGATAGAGCACGCTGACGCCAGCGACGTCATCGAGCTTGGCGAGGATGTCCAAGGCTTCGGCGTTCTGCGCAATAAAATCTTGCTGTGCGATCGCAGCAGCGTAGTCGTTTCCGCGCATGCGCGCCTTGATCATTTCCGATGGCAGGTTGAAGCCCACCTCGGGGACCGGTCCCACAATGACGACCTTCTTGCCCGTCGCGCGGATGGTCTCCACCGTTGATCTCAAGCTCCCGCCCTGATCATCGACGGTTTCACGTGCAAGATGATGGTGCCACCGCGAAATCAGGATCACCGTGTCGATCGAGGGGTCCTTTAATGCAGCGTCTAAAGCCGGAGCCAGTGATTCGCACTTCCTCTTGACGACGTTGCGCCGGCTGCTTGCTGCAAGGATTGGCGGGCAGCCGCCGCGGGCAAGGATTAGCCCGGACACACCTCGGGCATGTGCTGCGGAGTCGAGTTCATCGAACACTGCAGCGGCATGCGAATCTCCCCACACGAGGACGGACGGCGGCACACTGTGGGACCCGAATTTACACGTCACGGCCTTGTCGAGAGCGCTTTTGCCGCAAATGCGGCCGTAGTTGGAGGTGCCGAGTACGGCGATTTGCTCTGCAAACGAGGCCACATCCGGAGTGAAGCGCTGATGCAGGCCGTCGTTTGCGCGGATCACCAGGGCGCCAGAGGCGACGAGTGCGCTTCCTGCCAGGGCCGCGCCGAAAACTCCAGCCCGGCCGGCAGAAAGCCGGCCTCTCCGTGCCGGCTGTTCAATGACGAAGTAGCTTGCCACGGCTGCTGCGAACGAGAGTGCGATCAGGCCCAGCCGATCGATCGCCTCCAGCTCACCTTGCGCTCCGTATTGGGCGAATGCGAGCACCGGCCAATGCCACAGGTAGAGAGAGTATGAAATCTTACCCGTGAAGACGAGGGGTGGGATTGCCAGAAGGCGTGTGCCAATGAATTTTGTGTCTGTTCCGGAACATCCATGAATGACGAACGCCGCACCAAGACAGGGAAAGAGAGCGGCGAGACCTGGAAACGGTGTGTCGGCATTCAAACCCGTCATGGAATAGGCAATCATGCCAATACCGGCTGCGACCGCAATGAGGCGCAAATGCATGTTCGTGATCGCCGGCGCCAAGCCGATGCCGAGACCGACCCCGATCAACAGCTCGAACGCACGCGCATGGGTGCCGTAGAAGGCGAAATCCGGACTGCGCTGGACCTCGAACTGAGACAACACGAGTCCTGAAATCACCATGAGCCAGAAGGCCAGTTTTGCTTTCCAGACTTTGGCCTTCAATCCCCACATCAGGAGCAGCGGCGCCACCACGTAGAACTGTTCTTCGACACCAAGTGACCATGTATGTAACAGCGGCATTGTCTCGGCGTCGGGCATGAAGTAGCCCGCGCGCTCCGCAAACCAGAAGTTGGAGTGAAATCCAACTGCTGCGAGCGCAGACCGGCCGAGCAAGTCGTAGTCTTGGGGTGTCATCAAGACGTAGCCGGCGACAAGGCAGGCCCCGATCACGGTGAGCAGCGCGGGAATGATCCGCCTGATGCGGCGCTCATAGAAGCGCGCCAGCGAGAATTGGCCGGCATCGATCTCAGACTTGATGATGCTGGAAATCAGGAATCCGGAGATCACGAAAAAGACATCGACCCCGGCAAAACCGCCGGGCGCGACGCCGAGCTTGGCGTGAAACACCACTACGCTCAGGACGGCAATCGCCCGCAGCCCGTCGATCTCAGGCCTGTAAGGGAGCATTGTTGGCGACCGGTCTGCAGTTTCCACGGGGCCCTGGCGATCGATGCGAGGCGACGGCTCGGTGCGCAGGACTGCCAGTTCCCGGACGTGCAGCCCCGTCCCAGCACCGCGCCCGTGTGCAACCAAGGATAGGGACGCAAGGGTGCGCTGTCGAGTAGGTGGGCTCTCGCGGTGTCCCGGCATGCCGTGTCGCTGATCTGCAACACGGTTGGGAAAGTCCGGTGGGATGGTGAGACAATTTCAATAAAGAGAACTATGTAGATTGGGCTGGGTCAGAAGCTTTCTGCTCCGGAATGGCAAGATCATTTCACAGGTCATCATGCGCGCCTCTCTCCTCGTCTTCACGGCATTGTTCGGCTCTGCCGCTTTGGCTGGTTCCGCCTCCGCTGGCGAGCACGGCGGTATGGGCGGATCGAGTCTCGAACTGCAAGGCGGCGGTTTCGTCGCCGTGGCGCCGAAATACGAGGGTTCCAAGGACTACGAGGTCATTGGTTTTCCGATTATCGCGCCGGCTGGCTCCGGTGAGAACGGCATCGTTCAGTTCCGCGGACCCGACGACCTGCGTTTGCGTGTGTTGAACTTCGGTGGCTTTGAGGCTGGTCCGCTCGTCGGCTGGCGGTTTGACCGTGATGACAGCGATGCCAGCAGCCTGCGCGGGCTTGGAGATGTCGACGGCGGCGTGGTGCTGGGCGGCTATGCGGGCTATCGCATTGGCAACTTCCTGCCCTTCGTCTCTTACCATCATCAAGTATCGGGTGACGACACGGGCGGTCTCATTCGCTTTGGCGCCGAGACACGCATGAATCTTGCCGGTGGCATTACTGCGACCGCTGTGGCCGGGGCGACCTACGGCGACGATTCCTTCATGGACGCCTATTTCAGCGTCTCGCCGGTTCAAAGCGCCAACTCGCTGGCCGGCCTGGGCGTATACGATGCGGATGCGGGTATCAAGGACGTCTATCTGGCATTCGGCGCGGACGTGCCCCTTTCTGATCGCTGGTCGCTGAAACTGGCCGCACGGTACGCGCGTCTCGTCGGCGATGCGGCCGACAGCCCGATCGTCGAGGACGAGAACCAGTATTTCGGCGGTCTGGGGCTGACCTACCGCTTCGGTCTGCCATACTGATTTTTGCTGCGCTGTGTGGGTTCAATAAGTGGGGTCAGACCCCTCCTTAGGGGTCTGACCCCGTTTGATTCTTGACCCCGTTCGGTTCTCTAGAGCCGCTGGCGAAGGGTGAAGGCCAAGATGCCCGCCACGGCGCCGATGATGGCAGAAGCCAGAACTTCGATCATCGTGACATCAGCCAGCGCGCCATCTCCCCAGGTCGCCTTTCCGATCGTGTAGCTGAGGCCGATCAACGCGCCGAGCCCTGCCGCGTAGAGGTTTTCCTTCTGGTGCATCTGCGTTGTCTCCTTCAGCCCGCAGGCCGGCCCCGCGAGGAATCGCCGGAACGGACGTGGGGGATGGCTCACCATACCCCGCAATATACCCTGCAAGTGCGGGCCGAGCCTGCGGCCGGACCGGCATCAAGGCTTGCTACCGCGCCGTCCGCAGAGAGCCTCCGACACCGGATTGTCGTGTGAATTCAGCACCAACCATCCCGCAAAGCAACCGCTCCCGCACTATCGAGCGGCAAGAGGGACGTGGGTCGTCTCCGCAGCGCGCTGACCGCGTGACCTGACCGCACATCAACTCGATCACGATATCGTGAATACGGAACGAGCCGTTTCTATATTTACATAACGAAACGGAACGGATAGTTTCCTTTCAGTCAGCCGGTGATCTGGTTCAACGTCTGACGGCAACCTCAAGTTGAGCTT
>CAZZPH010000270.1:0-4327 GCA_964655725.1 uncultured Hyphomicrobium sp. | reverse complement strand
AAAAGGGAATTCGGCTCCTGCTGCGAAGAGTTGAAGGAGGCGATGAGCGGAGAGGACTTCGAGCCGCTCATCACCGTCGGAGAAAACGGTATTCTCTACATGTCCGTCGGCATCATCGAAATGCAGGATGATGAGCCGGGCATGATCGACCACCCTGTTTTGTTCTGCCCGTTCTGCGGTACGGCGTTGCAGACAGTTGAAGAAATTCGAGCGCTTGCGGGCGATGAGGATGACGATAGGCCCTGATCGAGTGAGCAGGACATCGCACTAGAGCTAAGACGGGAAACGGAAACAGATGGCGACTACGTTCAAGTTCGAGCTTGTCTCGCCGGAGCGCGTCCTGCTCTCCGCCGATGCGGAAGAAGTCGTTGTCCCGGGGATGGAAGGGGATTTCACCGTCTATGCGGGGCACGCGCCTGTCGTATCGTCGTTACGGCCCGGCATTCTGGAAGTCGCCGTGGCAGGAACCAAGAGCCGTATTTTCGTCAAGTCGGGCTTCATCGAGGTCAACGCTGAAAGCGCCACGGTTCTAGCTGACAGCGCCTTCGATCTTGCCGAAGCCAACGCCGAACGGCTTGCCGATGAGCTGCGCCGGGCAGAGGTGGAGCGAGAGACGGCGACGGGTGACGAAGCGCGAATGCTGGCCGAGTTTGCGGTCGACCGCTTGAAGGCCGCCGGCGCAAAGGCCGGCTGATCGGGTTGCGGGGTCTTTGAGACGGCGCTTTTAGACAGCCGGTGCAAAGCGCACGGCGTGTTGGTCCGCTAGGCGCATCACCGCGGTCTGGTCACTCGGGCTTGGCAAAGGGCGCGAAGACCTGCACGAGTTCTTCGTACATTGGCCGCTTGAAGCTGACGATCAGGTCAGGCAACTCGCTGATGGGCCGCCATTTCCAGCGATCAAACTCGGCCTTGCGCGGACCGCGCGCCTGAATGTCGATTTCTGAATCATCGCCCAGGAACCGCATCGCGAACCAGCGCTGGCTCTGGCCGCGATACCGGCCTTTCAAAGCGATGCCGGTAAGGTCCGGCGGCAACTCGTAGGTCAGCCAACGCGGAAGTTCGGCTATCAGTTCCACGCTGCGAACGCCCGTTTCCTCTTCCAGCTCGCGGTAGGCGGCGTCCAAGGGTTCTTCTCCTGGGTCAAGCCCGCCTTGCGGCATCTGCCAGACATAGGCGGACCGGTCGTCCACCCATTTTGGCACGCGCCGGCCGGTCCAAACGAGTCCCTGTCGATTGACCAGCACAATGCCGACGCCCTTGCGCAGCGGCAGTCCTGAAGGCTCGATCTGGTGTTCAATTTTCAATGGTGCGTCTCAGAGCGGTTGAGGCATTGGGTGAAAAACTAAGGCGAATCAGAGGGCAACTATAGCGCACGGATGGCGGAGCATTTGTGACGCGGAGAGGGTTATTCTTCGTCCATTGACGGTTCCCTGCCATGCCTGCCGTCTGCCAAGCTTCTAGGGCGCAGAGGATCGCATCGGCTGGGCGAGCGGACCGAGTTCACCGACGAGTTGCTCGTAGACGTGCCGCTTAAACGGCACGATCAGGCCGGTCAGCGCGCCTGCTGGAACCCACTGCCACGTCAGGAATTCCGCGTCGTGGCCGGGCAGGGCAGAGATGTCGATCTCGGTATCATCGCCCAGAAAGCGTGCGGCGAACCACTTCTGGCGTTGGCCATGCCATCGCCCACCCCAGACCTTCCCGATGAGTTCAGGCGGAAGGTCATAGGTGAGCCACTCTCGTGTTTCGCCGATGATTTGGGCTGAACGCACCCGTGTTTCCTCGTACAGCTCGCGGTGCGCGGCCGCTCGCGGATCCTCGCCTGTGTCGATGCCACCTTGCGGCATCTGCCACCAAGTCCCGCCGCCTTCGGGTGCCGAAGGCATATCGGCGCGCTGTCCAACCCAGACCAGTCCATCCCGGTTGATGAGCATGACGCCAACACAGGGCCGATAGCCGGATGACGCCGCATTGTCTGACGAGGTTTGGTTCATGGCATGGGGAAAGTTGAGACGGGGTGTCGGGGGATCTCTATGCGGGTTTTGACGATAAGCCCAACAACCAGGGCGCCGTCGAGCGGCGCCCTGAAGTTCTTTCGTCTCGGATGCCGCCGCCTCAGTTCGGGACAGGCGCGTCCGAAGCTGGTTGATCTTGTGATCCCGACGGCGTGGATCCATCCGAAGACGGGGTCGTAGCGTCGGCCGGCTTCTTGGCGATGGTGGCTTCCGTCACGGTGCCCCGCATATACGCCAGTGCGTATTGAAGCTGGGTATCCTTCTCGGGCTCGGCGGGGACATAGGCGAGCGAACCGCTCTCCTCTTTCTCCTCCTTGGGCTCCGTCGGGGCGCCGGCCGCATCGTCGACTTCACCGTCCTTCTGCTCGGCAGGCGCTGCACCCTGGCCCTTGAGATGTCCTCTGAGGCTTGCCTCGCCGCGCGGCTTTTCGGCGGCGACTTTGCTCTTAAGTTCATCGGGCAGCTCCTGCTCGACGACGATGTCGGGATCGATGCCCTTGGCCTGGATCGAGCGGTTGGACGGCGTGTAATAGCGCGCCGTCGTCAAACGGATCGCTCCGTTGGCGCCAAGCGGAATAATGGTCTGAACCGAACCCTTGCCGAACGATCGCGTTCCGATGACCGTCGCGCGCTTGTGGTCCTGCAGGGCGCCCGCGACGATTTCGGACGCGGAAGCCGAACCACCGTTGATCAGCACCACGATAGGCTTGCCATCTGCCGCATCACCGACTCTGGCCTGAGCACGCTGCGTTTCTTCGTTATTGCGTCCCTTGGTCAGCACGATCGCACCCCGGTCGAGGAAATCGTCGCTGACCGCGATGGCCTGATCGAGCAGACCACCGGGATTGTTGCGCAGATCGATGAGATAGCCGCGCAGGCGCGGGCCGATCTGCTTTTTCATGTCATCCATCGACTTCACGAGGCTGGCGTGGGTCTGCTCGTTGAAGGTGGAAATCTTGATGTAGGCGACGTCATCCTCCACGCGCGCCTTCACCGGATTGATCCGGATGATGTCGCGTGTGACCTTGACGTCGAAGGGGTCCTCGCGACCCTTGCGCATGACGGTAAGCGTGATCGGTGTGTTGACCGGACCGCGCATTTTTTCCACGGCCTGCTCGAGAGTGAGGCCCGTGATCTGCTCGTTGTCCAAATGCGTGATGAGGTCGTTGGCCAGAATGCCGGCCTTGAATGCTGGCGTATCGTCGATGGGGGCCACGACTTTGATGACCCCGTTTTCCATGGTGACCTCGATGCCCAGCCCGCCGAACTCGCCGCGGGTTTGTACCTGCATATCCTTGAAATTTTTCGGACTGAGGTAGGAGGAATGCGGGTCGAGTGCCGAGAGCATTCCGTTGATGGCCGATTCGATCAGCATCTGATCGTCAGGCTTCTCGACGTAGTCCGAGCGCACGCGCTCGAAAACGTCGCCGAAGAGATCGAGCTGGCGATAGAGTTCGGAATTGCTGGATGTCGCGGAGTGGGTGTTGCTGACATTCAAGACCGTCGTGGCACCGGCGAGGCCTGCCATCGACAGGAAAGTCCAGAACGCGAAGTCCGTCTTGCGCATTAGCCTTGTGCCTTCTGATGTGTCACCGCCCACCACGGCTCGGGGTCGATGGGCTGACTTCCTTTGCGAAATTCAACATAGAGTACCGGGGCGGCGCTGCCTGCGCCAGCGGCTTCTTGTGACGATGTGTTCATGGAGCCCACAGGCTCGGCGGCCAGTACGAACTGTCCCGGCTGGACGTCGATTTGCGATAAGCCCGCCAGGAGCACATGATAGCCGCCTCCTGCATTGATAATCAACAGCTTGCCATAGCTGCGAAAATCACCGGCGTAGACGACCCAGCCGTCACACGGTGCCGTGACCTGGGCGCCTGAGCGTGTTTCCAGAACGATACCCTTGGAATTGGAGCCGTACTGTGTCCGCTCGCCATAGGACAGGACGCGGCGCCCCTGGACCGGCATGGGAAGCTTCGCCTTGGCAAGGTGAAATGGAATGGCAGGAGCGATTCGGCCTGCACTGCCGGGCATCAGCGAGGACCCCGCTGGCGTCAGTTCTACGACTTGCCGTGAAGGCGTGGCGGCGGAACCTGAGGCCGGGCCATCTGGCGTAGCGGCGCCGGGCTCCGTTTGCGGTGACGTCACGGCCAGGGCCGCCTTCGCAGGTGCATCGGCATCGCCCACCTCGGTCAGCCCGGCTTCCTGGTCCCGAAGGCGCGCATCGTAGGCTTCAAGGCCGGTATTTTCAGCAACGGCGCGGCCGAACTTGGCGATGAGGTCATCGAGATCGGTGACGTTGCGCGAAATCT
>CAZZPH010000269.1:0-4328 GCA_964655725.1 uncultured Hyphomicrobium sp. | reverse complement strand
GCGCGGTCGGGGAATTGCGAAATGTTCAAAGCAGGATCGGGGACTTCAGGTTTCGAGGATCCGGAACATCTGGACGGGCGCGGTGACCCCACGGGGCTGCCTGCGGAGTTGCGTGCACTACTGGAGACGATTTCCCATCAGATCGCCCAGGCTGACCAGCGCCACTCGGTCCTCCTTCATGACATGCGCGACCGGCTCCTGACTCTGGCCAACGAAGCCGAGCGGGTTCGTCTGGAAGCCGATGCCACATCATCGCATCACGGCGTTTCCATCGAAACGAGCATCAGCCGCCTGAGTGAGCGCCTCGCCCATCAGCAGGACGAGGCATCCGCGATCGCCAGCGAAAATGTGGCCAATGCACCCGCACCCCTCAAGTCTGCTGCCGGCATTCACGACGCCCCGAACCACGCCGACAGCCAGAACGGCACCCCTCTCACGAGCAGCATCGATCCGTTCGATCTGCTGGGCGATGCCCCCGGCGACGGTGATCAACGCGCGTGGAATGCATCAGATGCAGAAGCTCTGACGCGGATTTACGAGGAGAGCGACGCGGCGCTCGTGCGCAGCGCGAGCTCAGAGATGCCCCCCACTCCTGAAGCCACCCACGCAGCCCGACTGGACGATCCCCTCATGGAGACCGTCACCGCCCCCCCGACAAGCGCGGTTGCTGCTGAGCTCCCTGCTATGATGGTTCCGCTCGCCCGGACCCCATCGGACGTGCCGTTCGCCGCCTGCAGCCAGAATAAGGATTGGCTCGACGCGCGGCTGTCGGAGATCGCCGACCGGATCGAACAATCACTGACCGAGATCCGGCCAGAGGTCTCGATCGGACTTTTCGATGAGCGCTTTGACGCGTTCGAGACGCGCATGGGGTCTGTCCTGGCCGACATGGCCTCCCGATCCGACGTTGAGAGCCTTGCCTTTCTCGAGGGGCAGATCAACGAACTGACGACGCACGTCGAGAACGCCCAGGCACGGCTGGAACGTCTCGATACGATCGAGCAGCAGCTCCAGGCCGTGATCGAACACTTGGCCGAGCATACCCCCGACCCCTCCCTGGCCGCCATGCCGCAAAATCCGCCCCCCCTGCCCGACTACGCCACCTTGGCCGATGCCGTGGCCGAAGCTGCCGCATCGCGGTTCACTCGTGATCTGGACCGGGGTGCGCACGATCAGAACGTCGAACAGATGAGCGAGATGCTGCGCGCATTCATCGACGATCGCCGCCAGAACGACGATCAGACCTACACCATGCTGGACACGGTCCAGCAGGCGCTGATCCGCTTGCTGGACAGGATCGATACCTTGGAAGTTGCCCATGCGCGCGCGCAGGCCAGCCAGCCCTTGAGCCGCGGTCTGCCCGAGCGCGAGGTTGAGCCGCAGCCGACCGGCACGGCCCATGCCGCACAGGACGCGACAATGCCTGCGCGGCACACGACATGGGAGCAGCCCCACCTATCAGCCGGCGCGGATGACGATGAACCCGCCCATCGCGCGATCGAGCCTCAGTTCGCCGCACATCCCGAGCAGCCTGCCGGGCCGGCGCAGATGTCTCAGACCCCATCACCCGTGTCGCAAAGCAGCGTCAACAAGCTGCGCCAGGATTTCATCGCCGACGCACAGCGGGCCAAGCTTCGCGCGTCTGCGGGGGCTGCAGAGGCGGCCCATGGCGACGCGGAAGCAGGCGCCTCCCCGATCAGGTCGATGCCGCGTCCGAAAGCTCCCAGCGCTGCCGCTCCTCCCGTTCCCGCTGAATCCGGCGGCATACTGGGCAAACTCCGGCTCACGGCGCTGGCCTTGGGCCTGGTGATCGCTGTCAGTGGTGGTGCGCTCCTCATGAAGACGCGCAAGGCTGAAACGCCTCCGCCCGCACCTGCTGCGACACTCGAGAAGCAAAAGCCGGCGGCAATGAATTCCGATCAGAAGCCTGAAGCACCTGCAAAGGCTGCAGCTACCGCCAAGCCCGAGAAGATCGCGAGCCCGAAACCCCCATCAGGCGCGTCAGCCGCGCCGCGACCCGAAGACGTGATGCCCGCAC
Organism: uncultured Hyphomicrobium sp.; assembly: GCA_964655725.1. Classification (GTDB taxonomy): domain Bacteria; phylum Pseudomonadota; class Alphaproteobacteria; order Rhizobiales; family Hyphomicrobiaceae; genus JAGVSR01. The sequence goes on along the minus strand of CAZZPH010000269.1, from coordinate 2,290 downwards.
CTCCAGCGCCCGCGAATAAGCCGCGCTCCATTCCTCAGGACAGCGACGCTCTGTTGGGTTTGGGTGAGGAAGTCTATGAAGGCGAGTTCCTCGAGCAGAAGAACGAGCTGCGTGATGTGCCGCCCCAGCTCAACCCCGAAGGAATTGTCCTTCAGCATTCAGAACGGGCCCCCACGCCGCAGGAATTGGCGCATCTCCAGTTGCAGCAGAACGCCGCTGCGCTCTCGTCAAAGCTCGGGTTGACCGCCGGTCGATTGTCGCCCGCAGCGCTCATGCCCGAGGAAGTCGCCCGTGTCGCGGCCGATGAGACCAACACCGAAGACCTGATTACGCCCGAGAGCCTGCCGTTCCAACTGGCCGCCCTCCCCGCAACCGAAGAGGCCGCCATCGAATCCCACGCCGCGCCATCGGGACCATCCTCGCCCGTGCGCGATGCCGCACTGCAATCGTCACTCGCTCTCCCGCCTGCGACGGTCGGTCCTTTGTCGCTGCGCATTGCTGCATCGAAGGGCGATCCATCCGCCGCATTCGAAGTGGGCGCGCGGCTGGCCGAAGGAAAGGGCACGCCGCAGAACTTCAAAGAGGCCCTCACCTGGTATCAGCGTTCAGCAGGACAGGGTTTTGCACAGGCTCAGTACCGGCTGGGCACGCTCTATGAGCGCGGCCTGGGGGTCAAAGCCGACCATGCTCGCGCACGGCTCTGGTATCAGCGCGCTGCGGAGCAGGGCAACGCCAAGGCCATGCACAATCTGGCTGTCCTGAGCGCAGGCCGCGAAAGCGGCTCACCCGACTACACGACGGCAGCGCAGTGGTTCCAGAATGCAGCCGAGTACGGTCTCGCCGACAGCCAGTACAATCTCGCTGTGCTTCATGAGAATGGGCTGGGCGCCACCAAGGACGACAAACTCGCTTACAAATGGTACGCGCTGGCCGCCCGCTTGGGAGACAGCGAGGCTGTCCGGCGGCGCGATGAAACCGCCCTGCGCTTGAAGCCGCACGAGCTGGAAGACGCTGAAATCATGGTCCAGGCGTTTACACCCAAGCGCCTCGTGCCACTCGTCAACGATCCGCGCGTCGCCGGCGAGGACTGGAAGCGCCGCGAGTCGATGGAAGACAACGGCTGACCGCGGCCATCTGCCAAGTTCGGTGTGGGGAACCATCACCCTCCATCGGTTGGCAGGGTTCGCAAGCCCTTACCGGCAGGCCGGACCCACCGCGGGGCGCACGAGACGCCGACGATGCTGGCTGCTGACATCCCGGCCCCGGGAACTTGGCCCCGGCTTTCGCGCCGCGCCTGCATCCTGACAGCCTGAGTGGGCTCACGGCCAAGCCGCCCAGCGGTGAAATGTCCCGCATGGCGAAGCGCGGCATTCCAGCAACGACGAGCACCAGGGGTGAGAACCCAGGGCCCTCAGGGGTGGCATGGCGCGCCCGTCTCCAGTACGGTCCTGCTGAGTGACGGCCAGCCCCCAGCCTGAGGACCCTGCCACGGGTTCTGAACTGGCAATCTGACCTCCTGAATTCTGCCCGTGCGGAACCCTGCGCTCCAGATGGATATCTACCTGCCCATCGCAGAAATGGCGGCCAACGTCCTCATCCTCTTCGGGATGGGGGGCGCGGTCGGCTTCCTGTCCGGACTGTTCGGAGTTGGCGGTGGATTTCTGATCACGCCGTTGCTGATCTTCATCGGCGTGCCGGCGCCTGTTGCGGTTGGAACGTCCGCGGCCCAGATCGTCGCCTCGTCGGTCTCGGGCGCAATCGCCCAGTATCAACGCCGCAACGTCGATGTGAAGTTGGGGCTGGTCTTGCTGTCGGGTGGCCTCATCGGCACGCTGATCGGCGTCGAAACGGTGCGCATCCTGCGGGCTATGGGGCAATTCGATGTCTTCATTGCCTTATGCTACGTGCTGTTTCTGGGTGTCATCGGCACGCTGATGCTGATCGAAAGCGCGCGCACGATCCAGAAGTCCCGCGAGTTGGGCACTAGGCCCATGCGGCGCTCCGGCGAGCACAGCTGGGTGCATGGACTGCCGCTGAAAATGCGCTTTCATCGCTCCAAGCTCTACATCAGCGCCATACCGGCATTCATGATCGGCGCGTTCGTGGGCATCCTCGCCGCGATGATGGGCATCGGCGGAGGTTTCGTCATGGTGCCGGCATTGATCTACCTTTTGCGTGTGCCCACCAATGTCGTCGTGGGGACATCGCTGTTTCAAACTGTGTTCGTTGCCGCCGCCGCCACGATCCTGCATGCGGGCTATCTGACGTCGGTCGATATCGTGCTCGGCGC
>CAZZPH010000268.1:0-4332 GCA_964655725.1 uncultured Hyphomicrobium sp. | reverse complement strand
TGGCCAACCTTGTGCCGCACATTGGCTGAGCGGCTTGCCGAAACGACCGCACTCGCGAGCCCAGTCAAACGGCGTCCACGACCCAGAACGATTGCCCTCATATCCGCGGGTGCAGGACGTGTAGACCCCACATTTGCTGCTGCGCTGGAGGAGGCTCTTGCGAGCCGATGCCGGCTCAGGGTGATCACGAGCGCCGCTGACACCGGCGCCGACATCCCTGTCCGACAGTCAGCAGGGCTTGACCACCCGCGCACGGCGGACATCGATCAGGCTGCCGTGACATCCGCACTGAGCGCCATCGAGGCCGATTACGAGGTCGTGCTGCTCGTAGCCGATGGCGGAGATCCGCCATGGAGCGAAACTGCGATCCGCCATGCCGACTTGGCTGTTGCCGTCGCCAATTTCGAAGATGATCCGGGCCTGGGTCCCATCGAAACCATCGCCCGGCGCTATCTCGATCCCGACATGCTGCGCCTTGTGCTGCTGCACCCCACGCGGCGGCGCCTTTTGGGAACTGCCCGGTGGCTGCGGCACAGAAATCTGGCCATGCATCACCATGTAGCCTTGGATAACCCTGAGGACACAGCCCGTTTGGCACGGTTTTTACTCGGGACGGCGCGGGGGTTCGTGGCCTGCGGGGGAGGGGCGCTGTGCGCTGCGCACATCGGCGTTTTCGAAGCGCATCTGGAGCGTGGCATCCACTTCGACATCATGGGCGGCACCTCCGCTGGCAGCGCCATGGTTGCAGGATTCATACTCGGTGCATCGCCCGATGAAATGGATCGTGCGCTGCACGACATGTTCGTCGTCAGGCGCGCAATGTCCCGCTATACGCTCCCACGCTACAGCATTCTTGATCATACGAACTTTGACCGCCAGCTTGCTGCATTTTTCGGTGGACTCGACATCGAGGATCTTTGGCTGCCCTACTTCGCCGTGGCAAGCAATCTGTCCCGCAATTCGCGCTGCATCTTGAGGAGTGGGTCGCTGTTCAGCGCGATCCGCGCGTCAGCCTCGATCCCCGCCCTGCTTCCACCCATTTACACAGAGAGCGGTGAAATGCTCGTGGACGGTTGCCTGCTCGACAACGTTCCCATCGAGACCATGCATGCGCTGAAGGGAGGCCCGAATGCCGTCGTCAGTTTCAGCGTGCCGAACCTGCAGAGGTACGACGTCGATTATGCGATGCTGCCATCGCGAGGCGTACTGGCGCGGGCCATCGTCGATCCGTGGGCACGCCGGCGCCTGCCTCCGGCGCCAAGCGCGATCTCCGTCTTGATGCGGAGCCTGATGGCAGCGCGTCAGGATTTCCAGCGCCATCTCGGTCCGGAGGACCGGCTGATCGTTCCCGAGTTACCGAGGGATGCCAATTACCTGGACTGGCATCGCCACACCGAGTTGCGCCGCCTCGGATATAAAGCCGCCGCGGACGCACTCGATGAAACCAAAAGTGGCATCAGCCCGCCTTGAGAAGTGCGGCGAGTTCATCCTGCGCCTGCTCCGAAGCCGGCTCCCAAACAGCGAACTGGGACTGGAATGGAACCACGAGGTCCGCACGCCGGCTTGCCAGCTCCTGCACGTCGCCGCTCTGCGTCTCGATGACGACATACCGTGTCTCCAGAGATCCGTCGGAATAGCGAATCTCGATCCGCAGAGTAATCCGTTCTGTTCCTGCCGGACATTCTCCGATCAGCAGGTCTGGTCCAGCCTTTCCAAGCCAGGCGGGTAGACGGGCCCCCTCAGCCGGTAGGAGACGGGTCTCGACAACCTCGCGGCCATCGGCCGACTTCAGGGCCATGGAGACCTGCACGATCAGGGTGCGCTCCCGCACCAGCGTCTCAACGACGAGCTGATGGCGATCGGCAAACGCCGATTCGATGCTCGCCAGATCGAGGCGCAAAGAGAAGCCCGTCAATCCGTCGGGAATTCCCCCCGTCAGCATCTGGCCGAATCCAAGATGGGCCAATCGCGATGCAATATTCCAGATGCGCTGCCGCTCCAACTGGTCGGAAGACGCGCCGTGATGGGCATCGAATCCCGCGCCCCCATCAACTGCACCGGCCCACGCAACGGCTGCTCCAATCATATTTTCGGACGCCTGCGCGCCGCCTATGCCGCCCAGAGGGCTCAGAGCATTCAAGTTATCGAGCAGACTTGGAGCAATCTCGATCGGCCTCCACGCACCCGTGGCGCGCTCAACATCACCATGAGAAGACGTCAGGACAGGAATATGCGGGGCTTCCTCGACCGTCACCAGAACGCTCGCGATTGCTGTCCCGCCATGGCCGTCGCTGATGGTGTAGGTGATCGTGTCGGCACCTGAAAAGCCCGGCGCCGGCAGATAGCGCAGCGTTCCATCGGCCAAGATCGTGACGCTGCCGTGAACGGCATGTGCCGCGATCACACTGAGCCGGTCGCCATCAATATCTCGATCATTTACGAGCACGTTGATAACGCCAGGCCGATCCGGCTTAACAATCAGGACATCATTGCTGGCAATCGGCGCATCGTTGACGGGGTGCACTGTACCCGAAACAGTTGCCGTTGCTGACACGCTGCCGTCGCTGATGGTGTAGGTAAAGGATGCCGGTCCATTGTAATCGCGGTCCGGATCGAATTGCAGCTTTCCTCCAACAAGGCGCACGCTGCCATTGTCCACGCGCACAGCCGGCCCGCCATCAATCACGGACTTGCCATTGACTTGAGTGATCGTGAGGGGCTCATCATCCGGATCATGGTCGTTAGCGAGAACGTCGATAAGAACCCGACCGTCCTCGTCGACCACAAAGTCGTCAGCAGCTGCGACCGGCGTGTCATTGGCGCCGTTGATGGTGATGACGAGGAGCGCCGTATCGCCGCCGCCGTTGCCGTCGTCGATGGTGTAGGAGATTGTCTCCACCGCCGTCTCGCCGACATCGAGGCCGTTATAGGCCGTGCCGGGATTGAAGCTGTAGGAGCCATCGCCGTTCAAGGTCAGAACGCCGCCGCCGGCCGTCGTGAACGGTACGCCGACCGTGATCGGATTGCCGGCCTGGGCGGCCGAGACAACCGTCAGCGGATCGCCGTCGAGGTCCGTGTCAGTGCCGGGCCCCGCGATGACGTTCCCCGTGAGCGGCGGACCGTCTTCCGAGACGCTGCCAGTATCGTCCACCGCGACCGGCGTGTCGTTCACATCTCGGAACAGGAGATCAGTCGTCAGCGGCACGGCATTGGAGCCGTCGGCAGCGAGCGCGGGCACGCCCGCCAGGTTCAGCGTTGTTTGCGTTCGGTTCTCGTCGTTGACATCCAAGCCGTCGTTGACGTTCGAGCCCTCGAAGATGTCGAGCAGGCCGTCACCGTCGGTGTCGGTCATGGACGTGATCGACACCGGCTGACCATCGCCACGTTCGGCAATATCGGGCGTGCCGTCGTTGTCGCTGTCGGCGTCGAGGTAGTCGGGCGTCGCATCACCGTCGGTGTCGACCGGCATCAGTCCGATGCCATTGGAGTTCAGGCCTGGAGTCCCCGGCGCGGCTTCATAGGCATCATCAAGACCGTTGCCATTGGCATCAGTGCCGGAGGGCGCAATATACCCCGCCGTCGTCTGCGCTTCGACGTTGTCGGTAATGCCGTCGTTATCGGCGTCGATATCGAGGTGATCGAAGAGGCCGTCGCCGTCGGCATCCTGATGCGCGACGAACGAGACCGAATGCAGGAAGACGGTTGATGCCGCATTCGAATTGACGAAGAACGTCGTCTTGCCGGATGTAATGACGATCCGGTCGACCATCTCTGGTGCAGTGAACGTCAGCGAGAAATCAGGATCGGTAGCCAAGCTCGTCGAACCGGCCGGACCACGGTAGGAATTCGGTGGTGCCGGCTCGGGCAATGGGATCACTTGAGACCCGGCTTGAAAATCAGCCGCGGACAGCGGGATCTCGATCCCTTGGTAGAATGCCTGTATTCGTACCGTGTCGCCGGCAGTCAGATGTCCGACCGTGAATGACAGGCCACTCGCGCCCCCGGCGAAGTCCATCGTGTACCGCGCCAATTGGTCATTCAGGAAATCCGTATAATTCGGCCTCAGGGTGATCATCTCCGTAACCCCGCTGCCGCTCGGACCGGTCTGGATCTGGATCCCGCCCGTGGAATGCCACTGCGCTCCGTTCTCCAGCGTTGCGTCGAGCACCAAGGCGTTGTCTGCCAAATGCAACGGCAGCGATGACGTTTCGAGATTGGTATTGATCGCGTATCCGCTGGTGTTGAGCAGCGACACGTTGGCGACGAACACGACGGACTCGTCACGGTCCAGAATGCCGTCGTTGTCGTCGTCGATGTCGATCGAATTGGGGA
>CAZZPH010000267.1:0-4354 GCA_964655725.1 uncultured Hyphomicrobium sp. | reverse complement strand
CGATGGTGATGCCCTGTTCGCGCTCCGCCTGCAATCCATCGACGAGAAGTGCAAAGTCGATGTCGCCGCCCGTCGTCCCGGACTTGCGGCTATCACTCATCAAGGCACTGAGCTGATCCTCGAGCACCAGCTGGCTGTCGTAGAGCAGGCGTCCGATCAGTGTGCTCTTGCCGTCATCGACGCTGCCACATGTCAGAAAGCGCAGCAGACGCCGGCTCTCCGCCGTATTGCACTCGCTGGAGGACGACGATCGGTATGCGGGCACATTGAGGCTCGAAGGACACATCAGAAGTAGCCCTCCTGCTTCTTCTTCTCCATCGAGCCCTGCTCATCCTTGTCGATCAGACGCCCTTGACGCTCGGAGGTCCGCGCAGCGAAAAGCTCCTCGATGATTTCCCGAACGGACGTCGCCGCCGAAGGGATGGCTCCCGTCAATGGATAGCAACCCAGCGTACGGAACCGAACGCGGCGCAGCAGCGGAACCTCTCCTGGTCCGAGCGGAAGCCGGTCATCGTCCACCATGATCAGCGTACCGTCGCGCTCCACGACGGGCCGCTCTTGAGCGAAATACAGCGGCACGATGTCGATGCCCTCTGCGGCGATGTACTGCCAGACATCGAGCTCCGTCCAATTGGACAGCGGGAACACGCGCATGCTTTCGTTCTCATGCAAGCGTGTATTGAATATGCGCCAAAGCTCGGGACGCTGAGACTTCGGATCCCACCTGTGATGTTGCGTACGGAACGAAAAGATGCGCTCCTTGGCCCGCGATTTCTCCTCGTCGCGTCGCGCCCCACCGATCGCCGCGTCGTATCGGTGTGCGTTGAGCGCTTGACGTAGGCCCTCAGTCTTCATGATGTCGGTGTGGGTGGCGCTCCCGTGCGTGACCGGTGAAATACCTTGCGCCAACCCCTCGCGGTTCACATGCACAATGAGTTCAAGACCAAGCCGCCGCACGATCTCGTCGCGGAACGCGATCATCTCCTTGAACTTCCAGGTGGTGTCGATGTGCAGAAGCGGGAACGGCGGACGAGAAGGGTAGAAGGCCTTCATCGCCAAGTGCAGAAGAACCGAGGAATCCTTGCCGATGGAATAGAGCAGCACAGGATTGCGAAATTCCGCCGCGACCTCGCGGAGGATAAAAATGCTCTCGGCTTCGAGTTGCCGCAGGTGATCGGATAAGCGCCCCGGAGGCTTCATATGGCAGGTTCGCAGCTCTCGTCGATCGGCTCTGAACGGACTGATGGTGACAACAAACTGTCACGCAACGATGTAGCTGCGTTTTGGGAGCTGATCAATCACTCACGCCGCCGCGCACCCGGCCCACGCCGAGTCGGGACGCAACACACGCGGCGCTTTTTCGTGCTGCAGGTTGGAGCGACGGGGCGGAACAGTCAAATCGCGCCCCGTCGCCGCACTTGATTGAAGGCCTATTTCCGGACGCCTTCCACGTGCAGCGTCAATTCCACGTTCTTCGAAGCCGGCCCTAAGTCCTTCGGGATGCCGAAATCGGCCATGGCGAACGTGGTCGTCCCCTCGAAGCCCTGGCGATAGCCGCCCCACGGATCGTCGCCACCGCCGATGTAGTTGGCCTCGATCGTCACCTCTTTCGTCACGCCGCGCAACGTCAGATCGCCGACTACGGTCGCCTTGCCGTCGCCCTTGGGCGTGATGGACTTCGACACGAAGGTCGCCTTGGGGAACTTGGCGACGTCGAGGAAATCATCCGAGCGCAGGTGCTTGTCGCGCTCGGCGTGGTTGGAGTTGACGCTCGCGGTATCGATCTCCACCGAAATCGCAGCCTTCTCCGGCGCGGCTTCGTCATAAGTGAAATTACCCGAAAACGTATCGAAGCGGCCGACAAGCCAGCTGAAGCCCAGGTGATTGACCCGGAAGTTGATCGAGGCGTGCGCCCCCTTGGTGTCGATCACGTACTCGGCGGCCGTCGCGGGGGCCGCCCACGCAAGGCCGAGGGCAAGTGCTGCGAAGCTGGCGGATTTGAACGTCATGGTTGGTGTGCCTTTCCTTGAAGTTGGGACAATCACGAGGGGGGACCTGACCACATGCGGGTCAACACCGGGCTGCGATCGGCAAAATGATGCTTCAATGCGGCAGCCGCGTGAAGCCCCGCCAGGATCATAACGGCATAAGAGCTCCAGCGATGCACCCATCCGGCTACGGACTCCATGCCGGGCTGGATGATCAGAGCCGGCACATTGACGAGCCCGAAGACCGAAATGGGCCGCCCGTCGGCGGTCGGGATCAGGTAGCCGGAGACGAACATGACGATCATCAGGGGATAGAAGCTCATATGGACGAGGCGCGCCGCGCGCTGCTCGAAGGGGGACAGGAAATCGTCCCGGGGCTTCGGGTTGGCGAGCCGCCAGCCAATGCGCACCGCCAGCACGGCGAGAAAGACCATTCCGAGACTTTTGTGGAGGTGGGGCGCGTCGTTGTAGTAGGGGCTGTAATAATCGAGCCCGACCATCCACCAGCCGAGCGCAAACAGCACGAAGATCGCCAGCGCCATCACCCAGTGCATGAGCCGCGTGACAAGCCCCCACCCCTCTGCCGTATCCCGAAAGCTCATAGTGCGTGCTCCAAACCCAGCAGAACCTCGTCAATACCTAGGGCGAGCGGATGATGGTTTCATTGTGGCCGTGGTGCCCAGTGTGGCCGTGGTGCCCAGGGTGCTCGGGGGGGTGCTCGGGGGTGGTGCTCGAGGTCAGACCCCTGCTGCACTCGGGGTCTGCCCCCTACTGCCCCCTGCTGTCCATGACGATGCGATGACGCCCCGATGACGAGGGTATTTCTCCTTGCCATCAAGGTTCGTTGTGCGAGGATTATGCGGCATATCTAACGGCTCGCTGTTAGCCAGCCGCCGTCCCACGGATCGATCGGATCGATATTGTTGTCTACTGACCTGCCCCGGTCGTGAGGAAAGGCCCTTATTCGAGTTTGCGTTTGAGGACGATAATCTGAGACACGACGATATTGATCCGTTTCTTGACGACTTTTCCAAAGCCCAGAGTGCCTATTGGCACGATGCGCTGGGGCAACGGATCTTCGCCTATGACGTCTTCATAAGCCACAACCAGGTAGACGGCTCCGACGTTTTTGCCGAAGCACTTCGAGATCGCGGCGTCACCGAATGGCATGATGGCACCATTGGAATTCCAGATCGGCGCGTCATTGAAAAGGTGACGTCCGCCATCAATGCATCTCGGTTTGTGCTCGTCTATGTCTACAAGAACTTCCGCGGCAAGGACTTTCGTGACTCGCCTTGGGTCAGGGCAGAGTATATGCCCGCACTTGCGCAATCGTGCGTCCATGATTTCGAGCGCGTCCTCGTCGTGAGCCACGAAGGTGGCGTGGTTCCAGAGTGCCTTCAGGTCTGCCGGAATTTTAGGCTCGAGGATCTGGATGAGATCGCCGCTTTTCTCATGCGCGGAAATCGTTTCCAGTTCGATCCAGCGGTGCTTTGTCAAGGAAGCCGCGGTGTCATCGAGCAACAATACGCCAGGGCCGCACGCAAGTTCGCCGATCCTACCAAGGACCTCGTACCCGAACTCGAAGCGCTGCGTGTTCACGAAATGTCGAACAACCGCTACGAAGCATGGCTTGCCCGACAAATTGGCACCGTCTTGGTGTATCCAGACCAAGCGGCCGCGTTCATGCGCGATGAAGATAACGATCAAGTGCAGTACCAGCTTGTGTCTTGCGTAAAACAAGCAACCCAGGACTTCCCGGAGCTTCTGGAGATCGCCGCTGATGAGATCGAGTTTCTAGGCTGGGCGGCACTGAGTGCTGGCCACTCTGATCAGAGGGCTCATGGATTCGAATTGCTCGCAGCATTGGAGCGAAGCGGTATGGGAAGCCCAGTCCTGCGAGCCAACCTCCTGCGGTACATGAATGAAGAACGTCACGAATTGAATTTAGGCTATGTCTTCGATTGGTTTACGGAAAGAGGTCGCGATCCCCGAAACTTCTCTGTTGCCGAATTCCACGCCGCTCGAGTCCCATGGATCTATCGGAAAGCTGAGGCCCCGCACATCTGCGCAGGATTCGACGAGGCCGTTCGCGCAAGGGTCTATGTCAAGACGGACGTCCATGAAGAACTCGCTCTCAAGGAAAAGCTCATCCTGGTCAAGAGCGCGCTCGACCACATCCTTGCAACACTGCAACAGGAAAAGCCCGAGACTCTATCCGCCACTGCAAAAATGCGGACCAACGAGTACGTCGATGATCTCTATTCACATTGGCAAGCTACGGGCTCCCCGCAGCGCCTCGAATTGGCCAAAGAGTTCCTGGATTGCTATGAAATACTTGTTGTGCTCGCTGAGGAGTTTCAAGG
>CAZZPH010000266.1:0-4387 GCA_964655725.1 uncultured Hyphomicrobium sp. | reverse complement strand
AATACGGCGACATTTTCGACGGCTCGGCGGAAGTGAAGCGCAAAGTCGACGAACTCAAAGACCAAGCGCGCGCCGAGCTCAAGACCATCGAAGCCATGGGCGGTGCGGTATCGGCCATCGACTACATGAAGCGCCGTCTCGTGGAGAGCAACACCGACCGTCTCAGCGGCATCGAGACGGGCGAGCAGATCGTAGTCGGAGTCAACAAGTGGACGGAGACCGAGCCCTCCCCACTGACGACGGGCGAAGGCGCGATCATGGTCGTCGACCCCGCCGTGGAGGCCGAGCAGGTCGAGCGCCTCAAGGCATGGCGCGCGGCGCGTGATCCCAAGGCCGTGGCTGCCGCGATGGAGGCCCTCGAACGGGCCGCCAAAGACGGGCGCAACATCATGGAACCCTCAATCGCGTGCGCCCGCGCAGGTGTAACGACGGGTGAATGGGGAGGAGCGCTGCGGCGGATCTTCGGTGAGTATCGTGCGCCGACCGGCGTCGCACAGGCCGCCGCCCAGCGCGACGGAGCGGGGCTGGACGACGTGCGTGCGCGCGTCGATGCGCTGTCCCAAACCCTCGGCCGGCGGATCAAGTTCCTGGTCGGAAAGCCGGGCCTCGACGGCCATTCCAACGGCGCCGAACAGATCGCCGTGCGCGCGCGCGACGTCGGCATGGAGGTCGTTTACGAGGGCATCCGCCTGACGCCATCGCAGATCGTGCGCGCCGCACTCGACGAGGCCGTCCACGTCGTGGGACTGTCGATCCTGTCGGGCAGCCATGTCCCGCTGGTCAAAGACGTGATGGAGCGTATGCGCGCGGAGGGGCTCAGCGATATCCCGGTCGTTGTCGGCGGCATCATCCCGCCCGAAGACGAAAAGACGCTGAAGGCGTTCGGTGTCGCGGCCGTCTACACGCCCAAGGACTTCCAGCTGAACGACATCATGGCCGATATCGTCCGCCTCGTCGCGGGTGAAGCAAAGGCGGCGTAATCCCGGGCTTGGCCCAACGCGTGGATCGCCTGTGTCGCGAGGATGCAACGGCGCGTCCGGCGGCTTGTCACGCCGCCAGCGCGGCTCAAACCTGCCAATTTCGCACGTCGACGAAGTGGCCTTCGATCGCGGCGGCTGCCGCCATGATCGGGGAGACGAGATGCGTGCGGCCCTTGTAGCCTTGGCGGCCCTCGAAATTGCGGTTCGACGTCGAGGCGCAGCGCTGCCCGGGCTTCAACTGGTCGGGGTTCATGCCAAGACACATCGAGCACCCGGGCTCGCGCCACTCGAACCCCGCCGCCTTGAAGACCTGGTCGAGACCTTCCTCTTCGGCTTGCTGTTTGACGAGCCCGGAACCCGGGACGATCATCGCGTAAGCAAGTCGGGAAGAGATCTTCTTTCCATCCACGACCTTGGCAACCGCACGCAGATCCTCGATGCGCCCGTTCGTGCACGACCCGATCCACACCACGTCGAGGGGAATGTCGGTCATCTTCGTCCCGGGAGTGAGCCCCATGTACTCGAGCGCACGGACCATCGAGGCGCGCTTGTTCTCATTATCGACCTTACCCGGATCGGGAACGATGCCCGTGATGGCGACGACATCCTCCGGGCTCGTGCCCCAGGACACGATCGGCGGCAGGCTCGCCGCATCAAGGCGAACCTCGCGATCGAAATGCGCCCCCTCGTCGGTGTGGAGCGTTTCCCAATAGCGCATCGCCATGTCCCAGGCGTCCCCTTTTGGCGCGCGGGGGCGTCCCTCGATAAAGGCGAAGGTCTTCTCGTCAGGCGCGATCATGCCAGCCCGGGCACCGCCCTCGATCGACATGTTACAGACCGTCATGCGCCCTTCCATCGAAAGCGCGCGAATGGCTTCACCCGCATACTCGATGACGGAGCCTGTACCGCCGGCCGTTCCGATCTCCCCAATGATGGCCAGGATGATGTCTTTGGCCCCCACCCCGTGCGGCGCAACACCATCGACGGTGACGCGCATGTTCTTGGCCTTCTTCTGGATCAGCGTCTGAGTGGCCAGCACATGCTCCACCTCCGAGGTGCCGATCCCGTGTGCCAGCGCACCAAAAGCGCCATGCGTGGAGGTGTGGCTGTCACCGCAGACGATGGTGGTGCCGGGTAGCGTAAAGCCCTGCTCAGGACCAACGACGTGCACAATACCTTGCCGCTTGTCGAGTTCGTTGAAATACTCCACGCCGAAGTCACGGGCATTCTTCGCCAGCGTCTCGACCTGAATGCGGCTTTCGGGATCATCGATGCCTTTGGAGCGGTCCGTTGTGGGCACGTTGTGGTCGACCACCGCGAGCGTCTTCTCGGGCGCGCGCACCTTGCGGCCCGCCATACGCAGGCCCTCGAACGCCTGAGGGCTCGTCACCTCGTGCACGAGATGGCGGTCGATGTAGAGCAGGCAGGTTCCATCGGGCTGCCGGTCGACGACGTGGTCGTCAAAGATCTTGTCGTAGAGCGTCTTGGGTGCGGATTGGGACATCGCGTTTCCAGGTGTCAGCGTCGAAGCCAAAAGGCCGGCCGTTGAAATGCCGGTCGGACAAATGACTGGTCCATGTGCCGGCACTAGATAGCGGCTCATTCCCCAGTTCGCAAATCAGCTCGATTGAGCCCGACGATAAGCCGCGCCCAAGGGGGGACATGCGGGTGCCGCCCAGACAAAAAAAGAGCCGGGCACGTGGCCCGGCTCGCAGGTATATCCGACCCTATCGCGACGAAACGGGCTGGCGGTGGCAATTAGCCTTCCCGATCTTCGCACCGGATAGCACACAGTACGTCCGGCTGCGGGTATGGATCTCGCCCCTCGATGAGGCGATGGCCCTCAATAGGTCAGCTGACGAGCCTTGGAAACCAGAAAATCGCGCAACACCTGAACTTTCTTGGATGTCTTCAGTTCCTCTGGGTAAACAAAAAGTATGGGTAAGGACGGTTTCTTGAGGTCGAGCTTGGTCAACACATGGACCAGATCGGTCTGTTGCTCCGTCATGTAGTCGGGAATCATGCCAATTCCCACACCGGCCAGAATCGCGTTCTTGATGGCCACAACACTGTTGACCCTGAGCGCGGGCGTTCGGGGCTCCCCGGCCTCCCGGCCGACCGTCTCCAGCCATGTGATTGCCGGAAGGTGCTGGGAGGGCTGGCCGCTGTAGGACACGATACGGTGCCCGGCGTCGAGCTCTTCCAACGTCTCCGGCGTGCCAAAACGGCGGATGTACTGGGTTGAGGCCATGGCACGCACCTTGGCCGTGAAAAGAGGCCGCCGGATCAGCTCGGGCTGCTCGGGCTCCCGGGTCCAGATCGCGACGTCGGCGGCGCGCATGGCAATATCGATCTGATCGTCATCCAGCAGAAGGTCGACCCTGATGTCGGGATAGAGATCTGCGAACTCGCGCATGTGGCGCATCACCCACACGGAGCCAAGGCCCACAGGTGCGGCAACGCGCAGCTCTCCGGACGGTTTGGTCTTGGAATCTCCCAAAAGAAGTTCCGCCGTCTGCAGCTTGTTCATCACCTCACCGACGGTGCGGTAAAGAAGCTCCCCCTGCTCGGTCAGCACCAGACCGCGCGCATGCCGATGAAACAGCGCTACTTTGAGATCCTTCTCCAGCGCCGAGACCTGCCGGGAGACGGCGCTCTGGCTCATGTTAAGGCTCTCGCCGGCATGGGTGAAGCTGCCCGCGGCCGCAGAGGCGTGAAAAATCCTGAGTTTGTCCCAATCCATGTGCGAATGCCATCTCCGGCCCCGCCGGGAGCCATTCCCGCCACTCCGAGCGGCGGCCGGGACTGTAACGCCCAGCCCGGAGCTTGCAAGTGCCGCTCCCCGTCAATGTGAGCATTGCGCCCATTCGCTATTCATCTTAACAGAGCTGGACGCATCTCGTGCTCACGAGAAGTCGCTCCATCATGCAGGCCGGCTCCTGCAACAACACTTGTACAGAGGATACCGATGAACATCGCAGCGCGCATCTTGCTGGTCTCCATCGCTGCCGCCCTTGCGGCATGCGGCGGAGAAACATCCACCAAGGCTCCGGAGCGGCTGTGGGAAACGACGGGCTTCAAGGGGCCTGAATCGGCGCTCTACGACGCCGGCGCGAAAATGATCTACGTCAGCAACGTCAATGGCGAGCCGGCCGGTAAGGACGGTAACGGGTTCATCTCCAAGGTGGCCGCCGACGGGAGCGTGGCAAGCCTCGAATGGGTATCGGGCCTCGACGCGCCCAAGGGGCTCGCACTTCATGAAGGGAAGCTCTACGTCGCCTACTCGAACTGCGGCGGCCGCGGCGAGAAGTGGGCGCGGAACAGCTCGAACGTCCCATCGACGACGTGGAGGCGCATGGCCACAGTGTGGCTGGTACACTGCGCCGCGTCGTGGGCGAAGATGGACG
>CAZZPH010000265.1:0-4392 GCA_964655725.1 uncultured Hyphomicrobium sp. | reverse complement strand
GAACTGGAGCATATCCAGGCGGATGCCTCGATCGGCGAAGAGGACAAGAAGCTTGTCGTGGAGGATCTGAAAGAAGAGATCGCCGCTGCTAAGCCGCTGGAGTTTCCCGAGAACGTAGAGGTCGTCAAAAAGTACCAGGACGCCCTGGAATCCCTGGTGGAGGATGGCACGGGCGAGAGCGCACCCCCGGAGGCTGCTCCGGGTAGCGGTGCGGCAGAGCCCCAGCCGGAGCAAATGGATTGAGCGTGCAGGACGCACCCGGCGTGTCAGTGTCCGGCGGCGATCGCGATATCGCCGACGCTATGGTGCTGGTCGTGCGTGAAAGCACCGGCGTTGCGATCGTGACGCTCAACCGGCCCCGGCAGCGAAACAGCCTGTCGATGGGACTGATGGGTGATCTGCTTGTGACGTTCCAGGACCTGAGTGCGGATGACAATGTGCGTTCGATCGTGCTGGCGGCCTCTGGCCCAGCCTTTTGTGCCGGGCACGATCTGAAGGAACTCACCGCTCATAGATCCGATCCTGACGGTGGCCAAGCCTACTTCAAGCAGACCATGGCGCGGTGCGTCGCCCTGATGCAGCAGATCGTCGACTGCCCCAAGCCCGTGGTCGCTGCGGTCGAGGGCATTGCGACGGCAGCAGGGTGTCAGCTTGTCGCGACGTGCGATCTGGCAGTAGCAGGTGAGAATGCTCAATTCTGCACGCCGGGTGTTGATATCGGACTTTTCTGTTCGACGCCGATGGTGGCGCTTGCCCGCAATGTGCCGCGCAAGCGCGCCATGGAGATGCTGCTTCTGGGCGACATGGTGCCGGCGCCAGATGCGGCCGCATATGGCCTCGTCAATCGCGTCGTAGGGGCCGGGACGGCCCTGGACGAGTCCTTGACGCTGGCGCGCCGCATTGCTGCGAAATCGCCGTTGGCCATGGCGCTGGGCAAGCGCGCCTTCTACCGGCAGATCGAGGCGCCGCTGCAGGCGGCCTACCAGGATGCGGCCGCAGTGATGGTCGAGAATATGCTGGCCGCCGATTCCGCCGAGGGTATCGGCGCATTCCTGGAGAAGCGCTCCCCTGTCTGGACGGGGCGCTGAGCGGATGGTGCCTCGTTTGTCGCTCGTCACTCTTGGAGTTTCCGATATTGCCCGCGCGACGCGGTTCTATCGGGACCTTGGGTTCACGGTGCTCGAAGGCTCGAATGCCAACGTCACATTCCTCGATGCCGGTGGAACACTCTTAGGGCTTTTCGGCCGTGCCGAGCTTGCGCACGATGCAATGGTGGAGGATGGACCGCACGGATTCGGCGGGGTTACGCTGGCGTGGAATGTCGTTGGCGAAGAGGAGGTCAATGTGGCAATCGCGCATGCGCTTGCCCTGGGGGCAAAGCTGACCAAGGCGCCTGCAAAGACATTCTGGGGCGGGTATTCGGGCTACTTCGCAGATGCCGACGGGCACCTGTGGGAAGTGGCCCACAATCCTTTCTGGCCCATGGACGAGGAGGGACGGATCAGGCTCTCGCCAGCTGATGGTCGTCCTGAACCCCTGTGAGAAAGTCGGGCGTGCGCCATGCCGTTTGAAAATCCTTCGGATCAAAAGATTGATGACCTTCTGGCGGCGGCACGGACATTTCTGGTTGTGGGCGCTTCACCCAACCCGGCGCGTCCGAGCTACGGCGTCATGGAGCGTCTCCTGGCGCGCGGCTACACGGTGATCCCGGTCAATCCCGGGCATGCGGGTGGCGAAATTCTCGGCCAGACGGTGTATGGCCGGATCGAGGACGTTCCCGGACCCGCCGATATCGTCGATATCTTCCGCACCTCGGACGCAGCGCTCCAGGTGACACAAACTGCCGTCGCGGAGAAGGATCGGCTGGGACTGAAGGCGATTTGGATGCAGATCGGCGTCGTCAATCCGCAGGCCGCGCGGCTTGCGTGCGAGGCGGGGCTGATGGTCATTATGGACCGGTGCCCGAAGATCGAACTCCAACGGTCCGATCGGCTATGACGTCTGGACCGGTTGCAGGTTATGTCCTTAAGCTGGGACACGTCCCCGTCGCGTCGGGCTGAACCAATCGTGTACCAGCCTGGACAATTTTACGCCTTTGACGACGTCCAAGCCAGCTTGCAGGGGCAGGCCAAAGGGAGCAATAAGAGATATGGGACGAGAGTTAGCATCGTCTCCCACACCCTCGTGATTGGGCGCAATTGGTTGCGGGCCGAAGCCCGGCTACACCGAAGGAACTGTCATGGTGGCGCACGACGTCAAACCAGTGTCATTAGGCATCGATTGGTCGGCCGAGACGATGCTGCCCATCGAGTTCCGTGGCACGGAATTGATGCTGGAGGCACATGCCTATCAGGGTGGGGAGCCCGATACACAGGCCGTTGCACTGGTACACCGTGGCGAGGGAGCGGCGGAAGCCGTTCCTGTCGTGAGGCTTCATTCGGGCTGTGTCACAGGCGACGTTTTCCACTCGTTGCGCTGCGATTGTCACGCGCAGCTGACGGCGGCGCTGGAGCGCATCTCGGCTTCGGCATTGGGCGTGCTGCTTTATCTGCCCTACCAGGAGGGCCGTGGCATCGGTCTGTTCCGCAAGATCCGGGCGTACGCTCTTCAGGATCGCGGTCTGGATACGGTCGATGCCAACCTGCAACAGGGCGCGCCGATCGACGCTCGCGACTACGCCTTCGCCGCAGAGATTCTTCGTGCTCTGGGCATGACGCGTATCCGGCTCATGACGAACAATCCCGAGAAGGTCGACGCCCTGCAGTCGGCAGGTATCGAGGTGGTGGAACGCATTCCTCTGGTCATTGCCCCCAGCCCGCACAACCAGGCTTATCTTGAGACGAAGCGCCGGCGCATGGCGCACGAGCTGTAACGAGCTCAGCGCTGGTCCGCGGGTTCAGAGAATGAACTTGGAGAGATCCGCATTTCGCGCCAGCTCGCCGATGCGTGCGTTGACATAGCCCGCGTCGATTACGATCACATCGCCGCCGCGATCGGATGCCTCGAAAGAGATCTCGTCTAGCACGCGCTCCATCACGGTCTGCAGGCGCCGTGCGCCGATGTTCTCGACGGTCTCGTTGACGAGCACGGCCATGTCGGCGAGTGCATCGATGGCATCGCCGGTGAATTGCAGTGTCACACCTTCGGTCTGCATCAGGGCGACGTATTGCTTGATGAGGCTTGCCTCGGGCTCGGTGAGAATGCGCCGGAAATCCTCGCGCGACAGGGCTTGCAACTCGACACGGATCGGCAGCCGCCCCTGGAGTTCGGGCAAGAGATCGGAGGGCTTGGAAACATGGAAGGCCCCCGACGCGATGAACAGGACGTGATCGGTGCGCACCGCCCCGTGCTTTGTGGCAACGGTGGTTCCTTCGATCAGTGGCAGGAGATCGCGCTGAACCCCTTCCCTGCTGACATCTGCGCCCGACCGTGTGCCGTCGCCACGCGAGCAAATCTTATCGATCTCGTCGAGGAAGACGATGCCGGAGTTCTCAACGGCCTGGATTGCCTCCGCTGCCAGGGTATCAGGGTCGATCAGCTTGTCGCTTTCCTCGGCGATCAGCACTTCATAGCTTTCACCGATGGTCATGCGGCGCGG
Source organism: uncultured Hyphomicrobium sp. (assembly GCA_964655725.1). Taxonomy (GTDB): domain Bacteria; phylum Pseudomonadota; class Alphaproteobacteria; order Rhizobiales; family Hyphomicrobiaceae; genus JAGVSR01. The sequence continues at coordinate 794 of CAZZPH010000265.1, read as the reverse complement.
CTTCATGCGCCCGCCCATGGCTTTCTGGAGCATTTCGCCGATGTTGATCGCGCCGCCCATACCGCCACCCATGCCGGGGATTTCGAACATCGGCATCCCGCCGCCGGTATCGGCGACCATCAGCTCGATCTCCTTGTCGTTGAGTTCACCCGCGCGCAGCCGACGGCGGAACGTGTCGCGCGTGGCGGGCGAGGATGAAGCCCCCACAAGCGCATCCAGCACGCGCTCCTCGGCGTTCTTTTCCGCCTTCACCCTGACTTCTTTGCGGCGTGCGTCCTTCACGAGCGCCAGACCGACCTCGACGAGATCACGGATGATGCTATCGACATCGCGCCCCACGTAGCCGACCTCTGTGAACTTGGTGGCCTCGACCTTGAGGAAGGGGGCGCCCGCAAGCCGCGCCAAGCGCCGCGATATCTCGGTCTTACCGACGCCCGTGGGCCCGATCATGAGAATATTCTTGGGCAGCACTTCCTCGCGCAATTCGCCCTCGAGCTGCTGGCGGCGCCAGCGGTTGCGCAAGGCGATGGCGACGGCGCGCTTGGCGTCAGCCTGTCCGACAATGTAGCGGTCGAGCTCGGAGACGATCTCGCGCGGAGAAAAATTGGTCATAGTTCCGAGCTCATTTGGAGGATGGGAGCGCTTCGACGACGAGATTGGAGTTGGTGTAGACGCAGATATCGGCCGCGATCGCCATGGCGCGGCGCGCAACATCTTCTGCTTCAAGGGGCTGGTCGAGAAGTGCGCGCGCGGCGGCCAGCGCATACATGCCCCCCGAGCCGATCCCCATGACG
>CAZZPH010000264.1:0-4395 GCA_964655725.1 uncultured Hyphomicrobium sp. | reverse complement strand
GCTGCAGGAACTGCTCAAAGATGGTCTGGCCGGGCCGTTTGCGGATGCGGTGGCCAGGATGAAGGCGGCACACGGCCGTGTCATTGTCTGCGGGATCGGCAAGAGTGGTCATGTCGGGCAGAAGATCGCCGCGACGTTTGCGTCCACGGGGACACCTGCGTTCTTTGTCCATCCCAGCGAGGCCGCCCACGGGGATCTGGGCATGATCACGCCGGAGGATGTGATCCTGGCCTTGTCGTGGTCGGGCGAGACGGCCGAGTTTGCCAGCATCATCCAGTATTCGCGCCGCTTCGCCGTTCCGATGATTGCGATCACGTCGAACGCCGGTTCTGCGCTGGGCCGGCACTGCGATGTCGTTTTGGAGTTGCCCAAGGCCAAGGAAGCGTGCCCGCATGGCCTGGCGCCGACCACCTCCACGACGATGCAGCTTGCGCTGGGAGACTGCCTTGCCATCGCACTTCTGGAAAGCAAGGGCTTCACGGCGCACGATTTCAAGATGTTCCACCCGGGGGGATCGCTGGGCGCCAGCCTGAAGTATGTGGGCGACCTCATGCATTCCGGTGATCGCCTGCCGCTCGCCAGTCAGACGGCCAAAATGGCTCAAGCGCTCGTCATCATGACCGAGAAGAGCTTTGGTTGCCTTGGTATCGTCGATGGCAAGGGGCGGCTGGTGGGTGTCGTGACGGATGGCGACTTGCGCCGCCATATGGGGGCGGATCTGCTGGAGGCGACGGCGGGGCAGATCATGACCCGAAAGCCCAAGACGGCCAGCCCGGGCACGCTTGCAACCGCGGCCCTGGAAATGATCAACGCATCGCGGATTACAGCGCTGTTCGTCGTCGAGAAGGGACGGCCCGTCGGGATCGTCCATATTCACGATCTGTTGCGCGCCGGAGTCGCGTGAGCGCGTCGCGTGAGGGCGTCGCATGAGCGCGTCGCATCAGGGTGGGCCCGCCCTCGGGCGTCCTTTGGTGTGACCTCAGTCTGGTGAGGTGGCGGGATCAGGCCTCGCTGGTGTCGGTGGTGACGACGAGGGCCGTTCCGTGGACGCCCGTGACGACAACCTTGGCGCCCCGCGGCGCATCCTCGCCCTCTGCCAGCCACAGCGTATCGCCCGCGCGAACCTTGCCCCGTCCCTGCGAGATGGGATCCTCGACGATCACGATGCGGCCGATGAACTGAGCGCCGGGAAGATTGATGTCGGGGCTATCAGAACCAGGTGCGGAGCGTGCAAAACGCTTGGCGGCGAACACCATCACCACCGCCAGAAGCGCGAAGGCGACGAGTTGCCACTCGAAGGAGAAGGCCGCCGTTGCGCCGAACATTGTTAGCAGTGCGACCACGGCGCCGATGACGAGGGCGGCCATGCCGAACCAGAGCAGATAGACGCCGGGGATCAGCGCCTCCAGGACGAACAGCATCAGCCCGAGAAGGATCCAGCTCCAGTACCCGAGGCTGTCGTAGATGCTGTGGAGGATTTCCATGGCGGCGCTCCGAAGGTGAGGGAGGGGCGGAAGCAGTGGGTGGTGAACTTGATCCCGGATGGGTCGGGGTGGCAGGAGCCAAGCCCCGCCACCCGTCATTCTATCAGGTCGTGCGCGGGCGCACGGTGGGAACCGACTTGGACGCCGATTCACCGCCGAACGCTTCGCCTGTCAGTTGGGCAAGACCCGCGATCGACCCGATGACCGACGATGCTTCGAGCGGCATCATGATCACCTTTTGATTGGGCGCGGACGCCAGGGCCTCGAGCGCCTTCACGTAGTTGTTGGCGACGAAGTAGTTGATGGCCTGGACATTGCCCTTGGAGATGGCATCGGAAACCATTTGCGTGGCGCGCGCTTCGGCTTCTGCTTCGCGCTCGCGGGCTTCGGCATCCTTGAAAGCGGCCTCGCGGCGGCCTTCGGCCTCCAGGACGACGGCCTGCTTCTCGCCTTCGGCTTTGAGGATTGCCGCGGCTCTGAGGCCTTCCGACTCCAGGATCTGGGCGCGCTTTTCGCGCTCGGCTTTCATCTGCCGCGCCATGCTGTCGACCAGATCGCGCGGGGGTGCGATGTCCTTGATCTCGATGCGCGTGACCTTGACGCCCCAGGACTCGGTGGCTGCGTCGACGACATTCAGCAGCTTGACGTTGATTGTGTCACGGTTGGACAGCAACTCGTCAAGGTCCATCGAGCCCATGACGGTGCGCACGTTGGTCATGGTCAGGTTGATGATGGCGATCTCCAGATTGTCCACCGCATAGGCCGAGCGGCCGGCGTCGAGGACCTGGAAGAAGGCAACGCCGTCGACGCGCACCATCGCGTTATCGCGGGTGATCACGTCTTGACTTGGAATGTCGATTACCTGTTCCTTGACGTTCACCTGGCGCCCGATACGCTCCATTACCGGAATGAGGAAATGCAGGCCCGGCGGCAGAGTGCGCGTGAACTTGCCGAAATTCTCAACCGTGTAGTTGAAGCCCTGCGGCACGATCTTGACGGTCGACCACAGTGTGAAGACCGCAAGCGCAATCAGCAGAAAACCTGCAAACTGGAATGAGTCACCGGCACCCATGAAGTGTCTCCTTTGACATCGGCATTCGCCAGAATTGGGAAATTGCTCGCCCATTTTCTAGGGGCAATTCGACAAGACATGGTAAAGAAATATGTTTTTGGAGTTTCAATTGAGACGAAATCTGCCGCAATTGAGGCATAGGGAATTATTAGCAATATGACATGCAACGTATATAGGATGTCAGACGTCGGGTGACGCGTATCGGGTGGCGCATGCGGGACTTTGCAGTTTTAATGTTGAGCGCGGTTCTGGTCCTCGCAGGGGTTGGTGAGGTTGCCGCCGCGCGCTTCTGGACGCCGCCGCAGGGCAGCGCGGAGCGCAAGGCCGTGCTTGATGCCGCGCGCCAGCCGGTCGAGCGGGACATCGGCCAACCCATTGTTTTCAAAATTCGCACGCTGCGTGTGACACCCAAATGGGCGTTCGTGCACGCGATACCCGTGCGGCCGGATGGCAAGCGGATCGATTACTCCAAGTCGATCTATGCTGAGGACGTGAAAGCTCAGACCTTCAGCGGACATGCTGCGGTGCTGCTCGTGGGGGATGGCGCGGGTTGGAGTGTCGTGACGTACTCGGTCGGGTTCGGTGACGTCGTCTGGGATACGTGGGACGAGGAATTCGGTGCGCCGGCGTGGTTGTGGCCGTGATCGTCGGTGCGGGAGCTGTCAGCACCTGACCGTTGTCAGATCCGGTGTCAGATCCAGCCCATCAGTTCGCGGCGCACGACTGCTTCGATCACGTCGATACCGTCTTCGCTATCGTTGAGTGCCGGCAGATAGGCAAATTGTTTGCCGCCATTGCCTTCGAAAATATGGCGGTTCTCGCCGTCGAGTTCTTCGAGCGTCTCCAGGCAATCGGCCGAGAAGCCCGGTGCGACAAGCGCCAGGCGCTCGATGCCTTCTTTGGCGAGGCGTTCTACGGTTTCGTCCGTGTAGGGCTGCAGCCACGGATCATTGCCGAAACGGGATTGGAAGGTGGTCAGCCAGTCATCCGCCGGCCAGCCGAGTCTCTGGCGCAACAGCCGCGACGTCTTCTGGCAATGGCAGTGGTAGGGGTCGCCTTTGTCGAAATACTTCTGCGGCATGCCGTGGAAGGTGGCGATGATTTTCTGGGGCGTAAAGTCCAGGGCATCGAGGCTCTGTTTCATCGAGCGGGCGAGGCGATCGATGTAGACGGGATCGTCATGATAGGCGGGCGCCACCCGGATGAACGGTTGCCAGCGCATGGTCATCAAGGCGCGGAACGCCTGATCGCATGCCGTAGCCGTGGTGGCGGCCGAATACTGCGGATAGAGTGGTACCAGCAGAACGCGCTCGCAACCCTGCTCCTGGAGGGCCTTGATGCGGCTTTCGGTTGTGGGGTTGGCGTACCGCATGGCCCAATCGACGATGACGCGGGGGTGCTCCTTCAGACGCTCCGCCAAGCCTTCCGCCTGACCGCGCGTGATCGTCTTCAAGGGGCCTTCGTCGCGCTCCGTGTTCCAGATGGTCGCGTAGTCCTTGCCCTTACGGGACGGCCTCACTGTCAGAATGATCAGGTTGAGGATTGGCCACCATTTCCACTTCGGCTCTTCGATGACGCGCTGATCGGAGAGAAACTCCTTGAGATAGCGGCGCATGGGCCAGTAGGAGGTGGCATCGGGCGTGCCGAGGTTCAAAAGGAGCACGCCCACGCGCCCGAATGCGACATCGGGGTGCCCCTCGGGCAGGTGCGCTGTCTCAGTCCTTGTTGGTGCGGCTTTCAGCATCATGGTTCCAGGTTCGTCATCGCCAACGGACTACGACGGCCAAACGGCTTCAACGGCCAATCGACTTCAACGGAATGACTAGCCCAGTGGATTGC
>CAZZPH010000263.1:0-4403 GCA_964655725.1 uncultured Hyphomicrobium sp. | reverse complement strand
AAGGCATGATTGAGGCCGCACAGTTCAGAGCACTGGCCGTAGAACATTCCTTCCTTCTCCGCGCGGAACCACGTGGAGGTCAGGCGGCCTGGAACGGCATCCACCTTCGAGCCGAAGGAAGGAATGGTCCAATTGTGGATCACGTCGTTGGAGGTGATGAGGACGTGCACCACTTTGTCGACGGGGACGACGATCTCGTTGTCGACCGCCAGAAGCCGCGGCGTGGGAATGCCCTGCTTGACCTTCTCGGCGACTTCTTCGTCGCTCAGCATATTGGTGGTGATCGTAAAGCCGCCCTGATCGGGGTATTCATGCTCCCAGAACCAGGAGTTTCCGATCGCCTTCACGGTCAGATCGGCCTTCGGATAGGTGTACTGGAGCATCAGAAGCTTGAACGAGGGGATCGCCATTGCCACCAGGATGACGATGGGGATCACCGTCCAGGCCACCTCCAGCAGAGTGTTGTGCGTCGTCTTGGACGGCGTGGGGTTGGCCCCTTCGCGGAACCGCACCATCACGTAGACCATCAGCCCGAGCACAAAGAGCGTGATGGCAATGATGATGTAGTTCACCAGGTCGTAGAAACTGCTGATCTCGCGCGCGACCTCCGTTGCCGGAGCCGGCAGGCCAATCTGCCCGTGATATGGCTGCCCTAAACCCGGCTCGGCCAGAGCCGGATCGATCCAGAACCCGAACATCGCGGCCAAAGCCACGACGGGCACCAGTTTCAACAGGCGTGTCGTCATGCGGTTCGCTCCCCAGATCGGCCTGGTCGTGCCGGGCCTCGTAGACGTTTCGAGGGGGTTTCGTTCGCGCTAGCAGGACCGGCTTGATGGCAACCTGCCCATCTGGACCCTTCCGGTCTCATCAAGACCGAACATTGGGTTCCACAGTTCCCCAGCCGTGTGGCCTGCTGCGACGATCTTCCCCTTCGTCGAGCACACCACAACCGGCATTCCAGCGGCAAGTCAAGTTTTATGCGGCAAAGTTTCGCTGGATTGCTGCCAGATGTCACTGCTCCTGGATGTCTTTCAGACGTCTGCGCTTGGTGAGGCCCCACGAATCGGGGCAGTTTGAACACGCTGCCGCGCGGTTGGTCACGTCCTGGTCCCAGCCTTGCCTCCGGGCTAGATTCGGCCGCTTTCCTGTCAGATGCACCACGTAACATGATCGAAATGGCGCTTGGCGTTGACGCTGGCCGCCACGTAAACAGACGCTGAAGCAAACGTGAGTGCCGCGCGAGGCGACCAACCCCCCTGAATTTCCTGCCACACAACGAACCTGTTCAACCGCCTTGCCTGGTGCGATCGGCACCCGGCCCGGCCTGCAATTCCGGCTCAAACGAAACATGTCCATTGCCGCCACTCCTGCCGCCTCACCTTGGAGCCCTTCGCCGGCACCGGCAGCCCACCTGCGGGCCTTGCCCCGTCTGGCGCGTGCGCTTGGACTGATCTGGCTTGGCCTCGCGCTATCAGGCACTGCGGTGTTAGCGCAGGAAGCTCATTCGCCCGATCAGCCCGACGGCTCGGTCAAAGCCCAGCACGGAGACTGGCAGGTGGTGTGCAAACCACCCCCGCCCGGGGCCAAAAACGAGGTGTGCGCGCTTGTCCAGAGCGTGACCGCCGAGGATCGGGAGAACGTCGGGCTGACGGTCTATTTCCAGCGCTTTTCCAGCGGCATCCGGGTGTTGCGGGTCTTCGCGCCGCTGGGCGTGCTGTTGCCGCCAGGAATTGGCTTGAAGATCGACGACATCGACGTTGGGCACGCGCCATTCCTGCGCTGCCACACCTTCGCCTGTTACGCGCAGGTGACTGTGGAGGACCAACTGATCGACCGGCTTAAAAATGGCAAAACAGCCATCTTCATCATTTTCCAGACGGAGGAGGCCGGCATTGGCATTCCCCTGTCGCTGACGGGATTTGGCGAGGCGATGGCTGCCCTGGAATGACGTGGGTGCGTGCGCACTGTTGGCTGCGATAAGCCCAGCCACGTTGCAGGCCTTCGCAATTCAGGCAGAATTGGAATCCGAACGGGGTCAGACCCCTACTTAGAGACCCCTACTTAGGGGTCTGACCCCGCTGACAATCAAACCCGAACAGGCTCTAGCCGCCGCGATGAGGACGGTCAGCGTTCCCGCGCGACGATGGGGCCGATCCGCCGCGCGGACGTGCCGCGGTCGGCAGATGAATGAGCCCGGCGCTGTGCCCGGCCTTGTCATTGTGATCGGCTGACTTGCCCGGCCGCTCAGACGCCGTTGGCGGCGCGAACGCCTGGAACCCCCACACATCCGCCCAAGCTTGAAACAACCGGGACGCGGACTCCTGGTACTGCTCCATGGCAGTCTGCCAGAAAAGCATCTGTTCCCCGACGAGATCCTGACTGGAGCGGCATCGGGCCAAGCGGGATGGAATGGTCATATAGGCCTGAGTGCGGCGGCTGGCCAGCGTCACCATCTCCATCTGGCTGAGCGCCATCGCCTTCATCGGGCCCAACCCCGCCGCCGAAAAGGCCTCGAGCGCAGTGCGATGGTCGAACTGGGCGGGATCGAAATAGGCATGCTTGCGCGTGCCTGTGGCAAGCCAGTCATGCGAGGAGGTCCGGGACGGCGCCATGGGAAAATCAAACCTGTGAATCGGGGGCTACGCGTAAAGAGTGTACACCAGATACTGTGAACCACTCTTTGTCTTTGATGAAGGTCACATTTGGTCGAATACGCGAATTTTCCAGGGGCGCGGGGCGCTCGAAGTCGACAGCGGCGGCCAGTCACAACTTAAAATTGCAACGAGCTGGCATTGACAACCTTCTGATAGGAATAGGTTTTTATGGTTAATGCTGCATTGACCCTAAGCTTGTGCGGCGATTTGTTGAACGGTGATTTTGAGAGCCTTCGGCGCGTTGGATGCGGGGGCGGCACGTGGACCTGTCAGGTCAGCGTAAATTGCGTGTGTCGGTGTGGGCGGTCCTATTATGCGGGCTGACGGCGTGTGTGGATTCCGTGTCCGCCTTGGCCGATGATCGATGGCTCGACGATCCCCAAAACGACCTCCATTGGCGCGAGGTCTGGAAATGGCGCGAGATGTGGGCCGGCGTCGACGCCTCGCGTGACACGGCCCTGATCTATGGCGGCGCGACCGTTGCCCCTTTCGGTCACATCCACGAACCCGGCCTGCGCATGCGCGCCGCCACAGGCTATGGACTGTATCGCTACAAGGGCGATCGCAGCACCACGCTAACACCCGACATCCAGTCTTTCAGCGCGCAGACCTACTTCGCTGAAGCCCTGATCGGATACCTCGACAAATGGGGCCCATTGACAGCGAAGGCATTCGTGGGAGCCTCCACCAGCGCCCACCTGATCAGCCCCGTGGACCCGGAGAACGCGGTCAATGGCGAGGACTATGGGCTGAAGGGGGTGATCGAGCTTTGGCTTGACATTGGCTCTACCGGCTACGCCGCAGTCGATATGTCGTGGAATACCGCGCACTCGATCCGCTCGGCACGGTCGCGGGTCGGCGCCCGCATTTCGCGAAACATCTCCACTGGCCTGGAAGCATGGCTCGATCTCGACGCCCAGAGCGACTGCGATCGCGGCGTTCGCTCGTCGGGTGATTGTGCACGGCAGTTTATCCTGGAATCTGAACGAACGGAATTGATCGACTACGCCCGCACGGGCGCATTCCTTCGCTACGAATGGGACGGCGGGGAGATTTCAGCCTCGGCCGGAGTTTCGGGGGGGATGTTCAAAAACGGGGGCAGCAGCGAGCCCCGGCCCTATGGAACGATCAATTGGATCAAGCAGTTCTAGAGGAGACCTCCTGGGCGCCATCCCTGTTCCACCGCCCCGCGACTCCCGGTATGCTGCCATCATCTCTTCGACCTTCCGGCGGAGTTCACCCATGCCGCGAACGCGATGTCCGTTGCTCCGGTCCGCAGCTGTTTTTGCAGCCCTTTTTCTCGCTTCGGGTGCCACGAGCGTGGCGGCCAAGACGTGCAGTGACGTTGCCATCTCGGCGCGTGGTGAGCCGGCCCGCTACGTGTGGCTGGCAAAAACCAAGGCACGCGCGAACTGGCGCCGTCAGGTCCGGGCCACGACGGGGCTCGGCACAGAATACGGCAACTGGGGCCAGGCCGAGACCACAGATGAGCGCTGCATCACGGGCGGGGGCAATACCCACTGCATATTTACCGGATATCCCTGCAGACAGTAGGCGGTCCCGGACAGCGCGTGCGGCCTGAAACCCGCCGAGCCCGCCAACCCTGTACCCGAAAAAATTTGCAGACCGGCCCCAAGGATATCCCAATCCCGGCCGTCTATGGGTCGGGCGGGCGATGATCAGGGCTCCGATACGTGAGCGAGACAAAGACGACCGACGAGAGATTGGCGCAGCGTGCGGCCGGCGGCG
>CAZZPH010000262.1:0-4405 GCA_964655725.1 uncultured Hyphomicrobium sp. | reverse complement strand
GCGAGCGGAACCGACAACATCGCGAGTGCAGATGCGACCAGCGCCAGAAGCGCAAGCGACACCATTAGCGGGTATCGGAGGATATACGGCTTCAGCGCCATCAAGGGCGCCAGCGACCGCGATTTCTGGGCTGCGGCGGCGCCGTCCTTCGGTGCCGGTTCGGCTCCACTGCCAGCTCGATCGGCCACCACCATCCAACCTCCCCTAGCGCCGGGCTGTCTGCCCCGATTTCATACCGAGGATGCAGCCGCCCGTGTTCAATCTTAGGCGCGATTACCGCCGCTTCCGTGTCCCTGCGACGGAACACCACAAGAACACCGGTGCCGCGCGCACGTGCGAGAGTGCTTGTGCACATCGCACTTCCGGACTATAGAAGCGCCTTCTCGAATTCAAGGCTGTTTGAGGCCGCGGTGCCGCTTCCGGTACACGGTGCACCCTGCGGCCCGTTCCCAGCTGATCCAATCCTGAAGAGCGCAAGATGAAAAAAGGTCTTCATCCCGACTACCATCAGATCAAGGTCAAGATGACCGATGGCACGGAGTTCATCACCTATTCGACCTACGGCAAGGAAGGTGACGAGTTGCAGCTCGACATCGACCCCACCACGCATCCGGCGTGGACCGGCGGCGATACCAGGCTGATGGATCGCGGCGGACGTGTGTCGCGCTTCAAGAAGAAGTTCGAAGGCATCTTCTAAACCCGCCCTGTCACGCAGGCCTGTGGTCTTGTGTTGGCAAGCCGCCTGAGCGCACACGATACACGATACAAAAAATAGCCCGGCTCATCAGCCGGGCTATTTTCATGACCTCTTAGGGCCCATTCGCCAAAACGGCGCGCGCCGAAGGTCACATTCAATTGGGCTTATGAGAAAATGCCCGCTCAAGCTTGAGGATTTGCGCCCCGACAGGATTGGGCGTCAGAGCGGCAACAGGTGCGTCCTCCGACATCGCCGCCATGGCAAGATCCAACTGTACGATCCGGTCATGCAGCGCGAAACTCTCCTCGATGAGCTTGCGCAGACCATCGGGCAAATCGGCGAATCCGCGGATGTGCGATGGCCGTCCGAGGCTCTGGAGTTTCACGCGCGCGCGCTTCCTGTCCGCTTCGGCCTGAGTGATCTCGCCATCCTTGAGCGCACGGCGTATCAGGAGCCACGACGCCAGATCGAGTAGCCGCGTCGTCAGGCGCATGCTTTCGGTGGTGTAAAGGACAGCAGCCGGTCCGGTCAGCGCCTTGGAGGCCTTGCGACCATCGCCGTCGAGATAGGCAGCGGTGCGCTCCACGAGCGACATGCCTTCCTTGAACACGCGATCGAACTGCGCAGAAGCCTGGAACCGCTCACCGAAAGAGACGGTGACGGCTTCCGTCGACCCGAAGAACTCGAAACTCGATTTATCTTTCATGGAACGCTTCGACACAGACGCTTACTTTCCAGTTACCAATACCACCGCTACAGCCTAGCTGGCCATAGTTAAAAAGTTCGTTCGAAACGGGGCACTTTTCTGTGCCGCTTCTGCAGCACTGTGGACAAGCGATGCCAAGCAAAAAATGAGCCGCCCGAAAGGGGCGGCTCAAAAGTCAAACAGGGAGCTTCACAGAGTGGGCTTCCACTCGGGTCCAGAAAACTGGATGAACGAAGGGTAAGAGAAATAGGATAATGAAAGGTAAATTCTGCGGCCGGTCAGAACGGGCGCCCGTTCACGATTGCGATCGCGCCTTGGCACTCCCATCTCGCGACTGCGAGATAGCAAGGCGCTACCCGGCGGCCCGTACCGCAAGACATTCTCAACTTTTGAATATGGCAGCGGCGGCGGCCTCGTGCGCTCGCTTGCGCGCGATTTCCGCTTTCACACGCTCGATCTCGCCTTCGAGGGTTGTGACACGCGCCTCCAGCTCCGCCAGGGAAAGTGTGTCGAGCGCTTCTCCGATCTGTGGTCCAGCGGCAGACTTTGCTGCCTTCGGCTCGTCCCAATCCATATTGCGTGTCCTCGTTTTCAAGATTGCTGACCGGCTTTGCCGATTGCTTGCCCGCAAGGATGCCACGCCCTACAAGCAGCCTCAACGCCGGCGCGGACAGTCCCGTTCCGCGGCACGCCAGAGCCTGACGGAAGACCCGATGCCATCACTCCCACCATCCATGACCGCGATCACGATCCGAGACAAAGGGGGGCCGGACGTGCTCGTCCCCGAAATTCGCCCGCGGCCCGAACCCGCGGCCGGCCAGATCCTCGTCAAGGTCCACGCCGCGGGCGTCAACCGACCAGATGTCTTGCAGCGCAAGGGCCTCTACCCAGCCCCTAAGGGACATAGCGAGATCCCGGGCCTTGAGATCGCAGGCGAAGTTGCGGCCGTGGGACCCGGCACCTCCCGGTTTGCGATTGGTGCGCCCGTCATGGCGCTCGTCAACGGCGGCGGATATGCCGAGTTCTGCGTCGCAGACGAAACCTGCGCCCTGCCGGTTCCTGACGGACTGCCGATGATCGAGGCGGCCGGCATTCCGGAGACCTTCTTCACTGTCTGGCACAATGTCTTCGAACGCGGGGCCCTGAAACCCGGCGAATGGTTCCTCGTCCACGGCGGCACGAGCGGCATCGGCGTCACGGCCATTCAACTCGCCAGAGCCTTCGGCGCCAAAGTCATCACAACCGCGGGTTCGGCTGCAAAATGCGAAGCCGCCCGTGCCCTCGGAGCAGATCGCGCCGTTGACTACCGCACCGAAGACTTCCTCGAAGCCGTCAAGGCTGAAACGGGCGGCCGTGGCGTCGATGTCGTCCTCGACATGGTCGGCGGGGACTACATCGAAAAGAACCTGCGCGCACTCGCCGACGACGGTCGCCTCGTCTACATCGGCTTCCAGTCCGGATCGACTGCAACGCTCGACCTCATGCGCCTGATGCTAAAGCGGTTGACTATCACGGGCTCGACGCTGCGGATCCGCTCGCCGGAGGTGAAGGCTGCTATCGCACGTGCCGTTGCAGAGCAGGCACTGCCGCATGTTGCGGCCGGGCGTGTGCGCGTACCTGTCGACAGCACGTTCCCGCTCGCCAACGCCGCCGAAGCGCACGCGCGCATGGAAACGAGCCAGCATATCGGCAAAATCGTGCTGACGGTGTGAGGACCAAAGCGAATTGATGCAATAAACAGGTTCGCAGGCTTGCGACCTTATCGCGCCGCCGTGTCGTCCTTTTCACGGCCAATCGCGCGCCATCCGATGTCGCGGCGGTAGAACCCGCCCGGCCAGTCGATACGCGCGATGGCCTCGTAGGCACGTGCCTGAGCGTCGGCCACAGTCCGTCCCCGCGCCGTGACACTGAGCACACGCCCTCCGTCGGCCAGCAGCCGGTCTGCGTCTCGGCGCGTGCCTGCGTGAAAAACCTCAACACCCTCGACGCGCGCAGCAGCCTCGATCCCACGGATTTGCGTACCCTTCTCGGGAGGACCCGGATAGCCGTTGGCCGCGAAAACGACGGTCAGGGCTGCATCGTCATGCCACCGGAGATCGAAGGTGCGCAGAACGCCATCGGCGGTCGCCATCATGGCGGCGAGCAGATCGGATTTCAGCCGCAGCATCAATACTTGCGTCTCCGGATCGCCGAAGCGCACGTTGTACTCGATGAGCTTTGGCCCTTCCGCCGTGATCATCAGGCCAGCAAACAGGACACCTTTGAACGGGGTCCCACGCCCGGCCATCGCCGCGACAGTTGGCTCGATGATGTCGCGCATCGTACGCTCCACCATCTGAGGTGTCATGACAGGAGCAGGTGAATACGCACCCATGCCGCCGGTGTTGGGCCCAGTATCGCCTTCGCCCACCCGCTTATGATCCTGGGCCGACGCGAGAGGAAGGACGTGGCGGCCGTCACAAAGCGCAAAGAAGCTCGCTTCCTCACCCTCCAGAAACTCCTCGATCACGACCTCGCTGCCCGCACCCCCGAATGCACCGGCAAAGCAGGCCGCGATCGCCTCCTCGGCCTCCGCCCGGTTGGCGGCGATCACGACACCCTTGCCCGCCGCAAGCCCGTCTGCCTTGACAACAATCGGAAATGACTGGCCATCGAGATACGCCATGGCCGATGCCGCATCCGCGAAGCGCCCGTAAGCGGCCGTCGGGATCGCGTGCTCCCGGCACAGGTCCTTGGTGTAACCCTTGGAGCCCTCAAGTTGAGCAGCGGCCCGCGATGGCCCGAAATGTTTGATACCGGCGCCGGCCAGGGCATCGGTGAGCCCTCCGACCAGCGGTGCTTCCGGACCAACGACGACGAAGTCGATCTCTTCAGCGCGGCAGAACCCGATCACGGCGTCATGATCGCTGGCATCGAGTGCAACACATTGCGCCACCTCCGCAATTCCAGGATTTCCTGGGGCGCAAACGAGGCGGGTCAGCAACGGGCTGGAGGCGAGTTTC
>CAZZPH010000261.1:0-4421 GCA_964655725.1 uncultured Hyphomicrobium sp. | reverse complement strand
GCGGCGACCGCCCGTGCAATGCCATAGGCAATCGAGCGGTTGTTCGCGATGCCCATGACGAGACCGCGCTTACCTGTCATCAACGTGCCGGTCGCCACGCCCTCGCCCGCTCCGGGTTCTGCCATGAGCCTGGAATCCCTTCTCCCATCGATTGCCGAATGAGCGGCATCCTACACAAATGACCCACCCGGTCCAGTAGACCGAAGGTGCCCGCCCGTCGTCATCGCTGCCCGCGCCTCTCACGTCGCAGCCGGTTCTAACAGTATGATCTCACAAAGGGAACAGTGCGGACTGCTGAATTGGGCCTGCCCACGATCGTGCGCGGCCGATCGCCTCGCGCGGTACGGCAGAGCCACACCTTCAGCCGTCGAGGCTCCAGCGCCCCACCTTGGAGCGGCAGGCAACACCCTCGGTCTTGTTCGTCTTGTCGCCGGTCGTCAGCAGAATGACGATATGGCGGCAAATGGCGCCGTCGGCATTCTTGAATGATGCCGTGGGTTTGACCAATCCCGACAGGCGGCCGTGCTGGCGATGCCAGACGTAGGTCGATCCATCTGCAACGTTCGCCAACGCATGCTGCACGCTCGAGAGGGCCGCGTACTCATCATTGACATCGAGGGCTGGGACATCGAGGGCAGGCTTTAAGTCCAGCTCGCGAAGATCGGCGAATTTCGGCCGCGGTGCCCGCTCGCTTTTATCCTGACAGGAACATTGGGTCCCTGGATCCCGGCCAGCGCCCGCCGGTTCGTTGGCATCGGCCGTGCCAGCCATGGGCACCAGGCCGGTTATGAAAATTGCCGCAGCAGCCAGACCCACCGCTAAGGGCGCACCGAAAATCAGATAAGGACGCATGACAAACCACCGCAACTGGAACACTGTGAACATCCCCTGGTTTTCAGGGGTGGATGGTCCCAGTTTGACGTAAGAGCGTTAAGGACCTGCCAACGCCTGTCCCGGCGTCACGCGGTCGGGACAGCGCTCAGCCTTCCTTAAGGAGTTGAGGCGGACGATCAGACCATGAGCCAGGAAACAACACCCCCACCGACGACCGATTTCGCTGGAGCCGTGGAGCCATTCCTGCTCTTCGAGGGTTGGTTCGGCGAAGCGCACCAGCACGAGGTCAACGACCCCAACGCCATGGCACTCGCAACCGCCGACGAGACCGGCTTTCCCAATCTGCGCATGGTGCTGCTGAAGGGGCTCGATGCCCCGGGGACGTCCGGCCGCGGTTTCGTGTTCTACACCAACCTGGAGAGTGCGAAGGGTTCAGAGCTTGCCGCCAATCCCCGCGCCGCCATCCTGTTCCATTGGAAAAGCCTGCAACGCCAGGTGCGCGCGCGCGGCCCGATCACACCGGTTTCAGCCGAAGAGGCAGACGCCTACTTCGCCTCCCGCCCCCGCCTCAGCAGGATCGGTGCGTGGGCCTCCAAGCAGTCGCGTCCTCTGGAGAGCCGTCTGGCGCTGGAGAAGGCGGTCGCAATCGAGACGGCCCGCTATGGCATTGGCGAAATTCCCCGGCCGCCGCACTGGTCAGGGTTTCGTCTGACCCCGTTGGAGATCGAGTTCTGGGCTGATCGGCCGTTTCGCCTGCATGATCGCGTCCAATTCCGCCGTGGAAGCGAAGCGGAGCACTGGACAAAGTCCCGCCTCTACCCTTGACGTTACGGGACGACAACAGAGCACGATGTCGAGGAAGCACTGGAGCAGGGCGTCCGGCACAATGGGAGTGTTCCGGATGCGGGGCTGCCGCTACCTGTAGGCCTTCTCTAAATTTTTGGCCTTGTCGAGATTTGCCGCGGCGGCGGCATTCTTCATCTGGCTGATCCGCGCCGAGTTCACATCCGCGCCCTCGAAGTCAGCCCCCGACACATCCGCCTCTGTCAGATCCGCGCCCGCAATTTCGCTGCCCTGAAGTTGCGCGCCGGTTAGATCCGCACCCTTGAGCGAGGCGAACTCCAGCATCGCGCGGCGAAGATTGGCACCCTTGAGTGAAGCGCCTTCAAGGTTGGTGGATCGGAACGTGCCGCGCATCAGCCCCATCGACTGGTTCTTCTCGTCCGCCGACAGGTCGGCACCGTCGAGTTTTACCCCTGTCATCGTGGCCTTGGAGAAATCACCCGCCACGCGCGCGCCGGACAAATCGGCCCCCTCGAGATTGGAACCGACAAGTTGGGTGCCAAACATGCTGGCCCCCTTCAAGTTGACACCTTTGAGATTGGAATTCAGCGACCACGCGCTATCGAGGTTCACCCCTTCCAGATTGGCGCCCTCAAGATTGACCATCATCAGCCGGGCCGACTGGAAAACCACACGGCGCAGGTCCATGCCCGCCAGATCGAGACCATTCAGGGCCTTGCCGGTCAGGTCGAGCCTTTCGCCCTCTTTGAGGCCCGAGAGCGCCGTCTCGATGTCCGCGCGGGACATCTCTGCTTTGGTATAGGCCTCGGACGTCAAGTCCACCATATCCAGCATGTCCATGGCCACGGCCTGACGGCCAGCACCCGTCACACTCAGCGCCAGAACTGCCGCCGCGACGTATGGCAAAAACGGTTTCATCTGTGCTCCTCACATGCCGAACAGGCGCAACGCCTCCATATGCACCTACGGAGTGCGCGCCATCGGGTTTCAGAGGAAATGGATAAATCGCAGCGTCAGGTCTGTGACGTAGATCACAGTTGCGCCGCAGCAAGACCGCCGGGAGGCCCACGCCGCCTGCCGCGCCCATCGTGGCCACGGTCAGGGTCGCCACCGGGATTCAAGTGCCGACAATGCCTACTGGTCGCCCTCCGCGGCGATTTCCATCGCCGGCGCAGGGTTCATCAGAGCTTCCAGGACATGGGGCGGGATCAGCACCTTGTCGATGACATGAATAATGCCGTCGGTTGCGGTCACATCGGCCTGAACGATCCGGGCACCCGCGACGTCGATCTCTCCCGTCTTGCGGCTCTTGCGAATCAGGACTTCGGACCCGTCGATAGCGCCGATGGTGTAGGTGCGCACTCTCGCCTTCAAGAGGCGTTCGGTCGGATAGAGCCCCGGAATGGCGTGATGAAGAAGCAGGTCCGTCAGATGGGCGCGGTTCTCAGGCGCTAGAAGGCGATCGCGGATCTCCTTGGGAAGGGCCTCAAAGGCGGCGTCCGATGGCGCAAGCAGCGTCAGCGGCCCCACGTCGATGTCGGGATCGTCGAGGCCTGCCAGCTTCGTCGCGTGCATCATCCTGCCGAGCACGCCCGTCGCATCGGCCGCCTGTTTGAGATTGTTCTCTCGCGGATCACCCTCTGTGAGATTGGCCTGCGTCGCATTGGACGCCTTATGATGACCGCCCTTCAAACACATCTCACCGGCCATTGCCGCGGCCGTGACTGATGATAGAGCAAACAGGAAGACGAGTGGGCGCAACGCCCGCGTCACCGATTGCATGGACCCCCCCAAGGAACCAACCGAGTTCGCCCTGCGCTCCGAAGACGTCGCCACCCTCGCGCGCTCGATCGACAGTGCCGACGCACCCCTATGCGTTCCAGACAATCCGTCGCACGCGCAAGGTCTCAGTATTCGTGACGGACTTCAACTGCGAAAATCGGCAAGCGTGAGGATTGGAACAAATTTCAATCCAGCATCAGCGAACGCTTCGGCCGCTCCATCCTGCCGGTCGACGATGGTGAGTACGCGTACGATCTTTGCACCGTCGTTTCTCAGCGCTGCGGCAGCCTTCAGCGCCGAACCGCCCGTTGTCGTCACGTCTTCCACGATCGCCACGCGTTTGCCCGCCATGGTGTCTGAGCGAACCAGACCTTCAACGAGAGACTGCGTGCCGTGCTCCTTGGCCTGCTTGCGTACGAAGAAGGCCGCGAGCGGCCGGCCCCGCACATGGCTGATCGCAGCGATCGCCGACGCGATCGGCACCGCGCCCATCTCCAGCCCGCCGACCAGGTCCACATCCACGCCCTCCAGTTCATCGAGCATCAATTCGGCGATGAGGCGCGCGCCCTCCGGATCGAGCATCGTCGGCTTCATATTGAAATAGAAGGTCGAGGTCTTGCCGGACGCCAGCTTCATCTCCGGACCCTCCTGGAAGGAGCGCTCTTTGACGATCTGGGCGAGGCGGGCGCGGCGCTGCTCATGGGACTGGGATGCAGGAGTTGCAGTCATGGCGGGGTCCTCAGGCGGGATGGGCGCGCGGGGGAAGGAATAGCGAGCAGGACGGCGCGGCCAGTGCGCTCCCTCGCCCAGCCCATCCGGCCTGTCAAGCTGCCGTGGCAACCCCGCATCGCCCCCGATCCTTGACATGTGTGGCGGCAAGGCCCTGACGGCGGGCGCGCTTTATCCTATATGGGACGGCAAGACCCGCTCCCGCGGCGCGCACGATCGACGTGTCAGCCCGATAACAACAGGATCCCCGATGTTCGATCCCCAGAACCCGC
>CAZZPH010000260.1:0-4421 GCA_964655725.1 uncultured Hyphomicrobium sp. | reverse complement strand
ACGCGACGGATCTGGTCCCACTCGGTCATGGCGCCATAGACGGCCTCGAACGCGATGTCCTCGCCGCCTCCGTAACCACCTGCTGCGCCAAATCCCCCTCCGTACGAACCCGATGCGATCCCGGCTGATGAATCGTTGATCGCCTTCCAGCGGCCTTCAAGGACACCCAAGGAGACGACGGCAGCGAGTTCGAGCGTGTAGGCGATATCATTGTCGGCAATGCGATAGCTCCGCTTCCACGCGAAGGGACCGGCAGCGTCCTCGCCGGCCAGCATGACGTGAACGCGCTGGGCCGGTCTGTCGATGTCGGCTATGGCGACGACGACGCGCTCCGCGCCATACGCTTGCAGGAGGGATTGTGCGGGATCGCCCGTGCCGTCATAGAATTGACGCAGCGCTGCCGCGGACAGCTCTGGCTTGAGCGGTGTAACGCGCATTGGCGTCACGGAGTTTGTCAGATCAAGGCTGGGCCATAACGTTGCCCAGGTACCGCTGGCGGGCCGGAATTCCTGACCGCCTGCTGCAGTGGCACCGCCATCGCGTGCTATCGGCACGAGGATTGTTTCTGGAGCCTGAGTGTCAACGTAGGGGACGCCTTCGCGTTGCAGCAGTTCGCGTACAGCATCGGGCTGGAACGCGAAATCGAGACTTGCGATATAGGCTGTGCTGGAGTTGCGCTCAGAGCGCACGGACACGCCGTCGATCAGGGATGCGGCGTCGGCGGCCGCCAGCCTGTCGAGACTGCGATAGGCCGTGACGGGCACGATGCGCTTGAAGATGGAGCGTAGAGCTGCCTTCTGGCCGTCCGCGATGGCCTGCTCCTTGGCCGCTACGGCGTCCTTGGCGCGCGCCTCGACGGGGTATTTGGCGACCGTGTACGCGCGGTTTGCTGCCGGTGCTGCCACTGCAGCATGTGCACTGAGTAACGCTGTGCCAATGATGGCAAGCGTTTTCAGGGTTCGCGTCCAGGCGGCAGGTGGGACGTCATCGCGCACGGTTTCGCCTCGTGGTTCGTCAAACATGTTGGGGCCGGGTTCCAGCCTTCGCCGTGTGCCCGGCGGCGTTGCCGTGTTGCCGTGCGACAGCCGAGCTGATAGAGGCCCAACACGCGCGAGCAATCCGGCGGAATTCAGGTCGCAACGCTGTGATGCCGGAAAGACCGCGCTTCCGTATCCCGTCAATTCCATCTCCAGACTGGGTTTCAATGGCTCGATCCCGCGATACAACCTCAGCGCCGATGACCTATCGCCAGTCGGGCGTGGATATCGATGCCGGGAATGCACTCGTCCACGCAATCAAGCCGCTCGTCAAGGCGACCCGGCGGCCCGGAGCGGATGCAGCTCTGGGTGGGTTCGGCGGAATGTTCGATCTCAAGGCTGCTGGTTTCAACGATCCCATTCTCGTGGCCGCCAATGATGGCGTCGGCACCAAGCTCAAGATCGCCATCGAGAGCGGGCAGCACCTCACGATCGGGATTGATCTCGTCGCGATGTGCGTCAACGATCTTGTCGTACAAGGCGCTGAGCCATTGTTCTTCCTGGATTATTTCGCTACCGGCCGACTCGACGTGGCCTCAGCGCGCGATGTCATTGCAGGGATTGCGGAGGGATGCCGGATTGCGGGCTGTGCGCTGATCGGCGGGGAGACCGCTGAAATGCCCGGTATGTACGCCGATGGCGACTACGATCTGGCCGGTTTTGCCGTGGGTGCGGTGGAACGGGGAGAGGTGTTGCCGCGCCCGGACATCGCCCCGGGAGACGTTCTGATCGGCCTGCCGTCCTCGGGCGTCCATTCGAACGGGTATAGTCTGGTGCGCCGGCTGGTCGCGGAATCGGGGCTGGGCTGGCAGGATCAGGCGCCTTGGGACAGCGACCGGACCTTGGCCCTGTCGCTGCTGACACCGACCCGCATCTATGTGAAGCCAGTTCTGGCGGCGATCGCGGCGACGGGAGCCGTCAAGGGTCTTGCCCACATCACGGGCGGCGGACTGTCGGAAAATCTCCCGCGCGTTCTGCCCGATTCGGTTGCCGCAGCGGTGGACCTGTCGGCCTGGACGATGCCTCCCGTGTTCGGCTGGCTCCAATCCCAGGCACGGCTCGACGATGCGGAAATGTTACGGACGTTCAATTGCGGGATCGGCATGATCGTGATTGTGGAGCCGTCCCGCGTGGATGACGTGGCCGGAGCGCTCGCTGCCGAAGGCGAGAGCCCCGTTATGATTGGTCGCCTCACGCCACCGGGTGGTATGCGCACCGAGGCCAAGGGCAAGGGTGAGGCCTGGGCCGTGGCATTCGAGGGGCGATTGGGCTAGGAGTGGCCGCGAAGTTTTCGCGGTAGCCCGAAGTTGGACGATGTGCCTCACAACATTGACTTCTCATCCATCTATGCAACCGAACTCGTCTATGTCCCGGATTGCTGGCGGCTGTGCGGGAATGCCCACTGCTGCAATTTCAGCCGTCTGAAATCACGATTCCGGATCATCGGCGCCGCGCCCGCTCAGGAACTGGCGCTACTGCCGGGAGAACTCGACTACCTGCGTGATCTGGATCTTCTCCGTCAATTCGGAGATCACGATATTCGCGACCTGACACTTCCGGTCGGTGATCGAGGCTGGCGACTCAGTTCCATCATCAGCCGGCGCGCGGGATGCGCGTGCGATCACGCAACCCGGCCGGCGATTTGCCGCCTTTATCCCATGCTTCCGCTCGTCGATTTCGATGGCAACCTCACCGGAGTGGACCGGCTCGGCATGTACGACGTGCTGGAGGAGGTGGAGGGCGAGGAACGCATCTGTCAAATCGAGGCCGTTGCCGATGCCGAGATGAACAAGCTGCGCACGATCACTGAGGCCATTACGGCATCACCGGCCGGCCTGTTCTCCCTCATGGCGATGAAGGCGGCGCAGGATCATCTCCGCGTGCGGCTGGGGGCGCTTCGGGGCGAGGGTCAATCAAGCGTCTACACGCTCTTCGAGATGGCGTTGCTGCGCGGCCGTCTTCTCGATCGGGGTGAACTCAGCACGGTGCTGGAGGATCTTGCCGCCCGGGTGGAAGCCCGTCACGGGCCGATTGCCTGGACATGATTTTTTGATGGGGTTTCGGGGCGCTCCCGCTCGCATCCATCTCATGCTATGCGTCAGCGCATGTCGACGATCCCTCCCGCCAGCCCTCAATCAACCCATCTCAAAGCGCGAGTCGCGCTCCTGATTTCGGGCCGTGGGTCCAACATGCAGAGCCTGGTCGAGGCGGCCCGCGCGGAGGACTATCCGGCGGAAATCTGCCTTGTCGTTTCGGATAAGCCCGGGGCGCCGGGGCTCACCTGGGCCTCTCAGCAGGCCATCCCCGCCCTGGCTTTGGATCGAAAGCTGTTCTCGGACCGGGAACACTTCGAGGGACAATTGCACAGCGTGCTGTCAGCGAGCCGGATCGATCTCATCTGCCTTGCTGGGTTTATGCGACTTCTGAGCCCCGAGTTCGTCACCCGCTGGCATGATAAACTTCTCAATATCCACCCGTCCCTGCTGCCGGCCTTCAAGGGGCTCGACACCCATCAGCGCGCCCTCGCCGCCGGCGTTAAGTTTGCAGGCTGCACCGTTCACCTTGTCAGGCCGGAGATGGACGAGGGACCGATTCTCGGGCAGGCTGTGGTCCCGGTGCGCCCTGACGACACGGCGGACGTGCTCGGCGCCAGGGTCCTTGCGGCAGAACACCGCCTTTATCCGAGCGTTTTACGATTGTTCGTGACCGGCGCACTGTACAACGCCGCGGATAAAGCATCGACTTTTCAGCATGATGAACCCGATTGGGTGCATTTCTCCCCGATTGTTTACTGAGCTTGGCGCCAAGCGTTGCACACCTGACGCGTCGCATCGCAAAATTGACGCGGCTCGGGGTGGTCGCATGGACACCGGAGCCGGGCGGGTGTTAGTCAACGCAAACAGTCGCATCACCAATTCGAATGAGTCCCGAGTATTTGCTTGCCAGCCCGGCGGGGCCGGCCCGGTGAGGCCGCGCATCGGAGTAACCGCGGGGCGCCTCGGGGTGCCGCGTTATTCCATAACGGTCCCGACATTAAGCCGCCGGTGCGGCTTGGAGACGAGAGCATGACAGTCCAGCAGCCCCTCGCACACACACAGGGCCTCGGTGACTCCAATAGTATCTGGTTCAAGCTGACGGCGCTGACCAAGGCCGATCCTGAGAACCCCATGCGCACGCTGCAGATGATGGCAGACCGCTACGGGCCGGTGATTGCCGTCAACATCGCCAATCAGCGGGTGATCTTCCTGACGGAGCCGGAGCATTTCAAGCACGTCCTCGTCACGCGGGCTGACGATTACATCAAATATTTTGACGGCCTGAAGCCGGTATTCGGCAAGTCGATGATCACGCACGACGGCGTGCTCTGGCAGAAGATCCGCATGC
>CAZZPH010000259.1:0-4422 GCA_964655725.1 uncultured Hyphomicrobium sp. | reverse complement strand
AGGCCTACAAGCGACGTGATCCGGAACCACCGCAGACGCGGATCAGCCCTCATGCTCAGCCATTCCCCCTCGTATCGCCGCGCACCGGTCGGGGATGACCTGATTGCGCCGCGAGTATTGCACTGCACTGCTGCGAACGGACCATCATGTAAAACATCCCTCAGGTCCGTTATCGAACGCCCCACCGTGCTTCGGTCTCCAGATCGGGATAAATCCAATCGGGAAACCGAGAATCCCTGCGCTCGATCCTAGAGCTTTTAACGATTCAGAAAGACTTGTGGAAGTGGCAAGATTACGTCACCGGACGCTAAACTAGACCGCTGCGCCAAACCACCTCTTGAGTATTTGTAAGTCATTGATTGTCACGAAAATGAACAGACAAATCACGAGCGCGAACCCGATCCGGAATCCGATCTCCTGGGTCCTCTCGTCGAGGGGTTTGCGGCGGACTGCTTCGATCGCGTAGAACATCAGATGCCCCCCATCCAGAAGGGGCACGGGGAAGAGGTTGATCAGACCGATGCTGACAGAAATGAACGCTGTTAGGTGGATGAGGTATTCCCAACCCTGCTGAGCGACACGTCCCGCGATGTCAGCAATGCGGATCGGCCCCCCCAGTTGATCCCCGCTCTGGCGCCCCAGCACGACGTCAGAAATATATCCCAGCGACAGCGTGACGATGGAATGGGTGCGTTCGACCGCCAGCCCGGTTGCCTCCAGAAGTCCCGGTTGGTGGAACTGGATGGTCTCCTCGGTGGGGCGCTGCTGAATGCCGATGACGACCATCTTCATCTTGTCGCCCCGGTCGTCCGTCTGCTCCCTGACCTCCGGAATCACCTGCAATTCGACCCGGTTGCCCCCGCGGTCGACAACGAAATCCAAGGGCCGTCCGACGTTTGTCATCACGATCTGGCGGACGTGGTCGAAGGTGGCGACCTCGCGACCGTCGATCGCCGTGATGCGGTCACCGGCCTGAATGCCGGCACGCGCAGCGGGGCCATCCGGCAAAACGGCGTCGACACGCGCTTCGGTTGTCTGGACACCCTGAATCCAGAACCAGAGGGTGAAGATCACGATCGCAAGAATGAAATTGGCGATCGGGCCGGCGGCGACGACGGCGGCCCTCTGCCAGATCGGCTTGGCATGGAATGACCCGGCTTGCTCCTCCGGGCTCATGCGCGCGATGGCCTCGCGCGACGGCGCACTCGCCGCGTTCTCATCGTCCATGAACTTGACGTAGCCACCAAGAGGGATCCAGGAGAGTTTCCAGCGGGTTCCGTGCCGGTCTGTAAAGCCGGCGATCTCCCGGCCGAAGCCGATCGAGAAGGCCTTCACGGAGACGCCGCACCAACGCGCCACCAGAAAATGGCCGAGCTCGTGGAAGAAAACCACAATGGTCAGGACGAGCAGGAATGCCACGCCATAGGTGAGTGGACCACCCAGGACACTCATCAGACCTTCCATCGTCGACCTCCCGAACCGCGCAGCATGCGCAATCTCAGCGTGTATGAAAAAAGCCGCCCGTTGACCAGTCCCGATTCACGCGCCCCGGAACCGCAGGGCTTCACGGGCCAGCCGTCGCCCTTCGGCGTCTGCGGCCAGAACGCCGTCGAGCGAGGCGAGCGGCCCAAGACACTGAGCGGCATCAGCCGCAGCCAGGGCATCGCAAACCACCGTGGGGATATCAAGGAATCGTAGCTTGCGGTCAAGAAAAGCCTCCACCGCAATTTCGTTGGCCGCGTTCAGTATCGCGGGGGCTGCCCCGCCCTTCTGGAGAGCCGATTTTGCGATCGAGAATGCAGGAAATCTCTCGATATCGATGGCCTCGAATGACAGGTTGCCGGCCGCCACCAGGTCCAGCCGCGCGGTCGGCGCGGATCGGCGCTGCGGCCAGGCCAAGGCATACGAGATCGGTGTGCGCATGTCGGGGTTGGCGAGCTGGGCGATCACGGAACCGTCCACAAAATGAACGAGACAATGCACGATCGACTGGGGATGGATGACCGCATCCAGTTGGTCCGGCATGACGGGAAACAGATGATAGGCCTCGATCAGCTCCAGCCCCTTATTCATGAGCGTCGCGCTATCGATGGTAATCTTGGCCCCCATTGACCAGTTGGGATGGCGCAGGGCCTGCTCAGGCGTGACCGAAGCCAGCCGGTCGAGTTCCCAAGTCCGGAATGGGCCGCCCGATGCGGTGAGCACGATCCGCTCGACTGATCCAGCCGGTGCTCCCGCCAACGCCTGCAAGGCCGCCGAATGCTCGCTGTCCACCGGAAGCAACTCGCACCCCGCTTCAGCAATCTCGGCCAGGAACACCGCGCCTGCCGAAACCAGACACTCCTTGTTGGCGAGGGCCACCCGTCGTGCCGACCGCGCTGCCGCGAAGGTGGGCTTCAGACCAGCTGCGCCGACAATGGCGGCCATCACGCAATCGGTCGGACGCGCTGCGGCTTCAAGCATCGCCGCGTCGCCCGCAGCAGCTTCGATGCCGCTGCCGGCAAGCCGCTCCTTGAGCGAGCCGTAGTGTGCGGGATCGGCGATGACGGCAATCTCGGCCTTGTGCGCCAACGCCAGCGCCGCGAGCTTTTCGACGTTCGACTGGGCCGAGAGTGCGATGATCTGAAACGCCTCCGGCTGGCGCGCAACAAGGTCGAGTGTGCTCTCACCGATGGAACCCGTCGCACCCAGAATGGAGAGCTTCTGTGGGCGCTCACAGGTCGTGGCACCGCAGTCAGGCAGTCGAATTGCGGCGGGAGCCGTGCGCTCGTTCCTCATTCCAACTCAACCGCCAAAAATCAAAGCAGACGCCGGCGCATGGGGATTGATGGCAAGCGCAGCTATGCCGGCAGCGATGGCGGCAAAAACCAACCCATCAATACGATCCAGAACGCCCCCGTGCCCAGGAATGAGGGCGCTGGCATCCTTGACGCCGAAATGCCGCTTGAGCGCTGATTCCGCCAGATCTCCGCACTGCGCGATCGCGCCCAGAAGCGCACCCGATGCCGACAGCACGACAACGTCTGCACCTATGACATGAGCGAATACAGCGCCAGCCAGCCCACTCGCCGCCACGCCCGAGGCCAATCCCGCCCACGTCTTGTTGGGCGAGATGCGCGGCCACAACCGTGGTCCGCCGATGAGACGCCCCCCCAGGAAGGCCCCTGTATCAGCCAGTGCCACGACAATCAGCAGGAAGAGAACCGCCGATGTTCCGAGTGGAAAATCATCGCACAGCCAGAGCAATGCGACAGCCGGCAGACCTGCATACGCCACCCCAACCGCCGACAGAAGCGGCCTTTGGCCGAATGCGAGAAGGCCCGTCAGGATGGTGCCGACCGCGACCGCGACAAGACCAAGTGCGGCGAGCCCCCAGCCGGCCAATGCAGCCGCGAGTGCCACGGCGAGCGCGTGCACGACGAGGATCGCGTCGAACGAGCTGGAGCGCACCATGCGCGACCACTCCCAGCTCGCCACGAGGCCCACAACGCCGATAAACACGGCAAAAGGCACAGGGCCGAGATAGAGCAGAACCAGCGCGACAGCCCCGATTGCGAGGCCCGATGCCACCCTCAACGGCAGATCGCGTCCGAACACGGACGGCGCGTGCTCGACCGGCACAGCCTCCGGGGTATCGTCTGGCCGATCGGTCGGCCGAGCGTCTGGCCTGAGCTTTCCGGCATCGTGAGCCATTGCATCGACCTCAGGCGCTCGACCGATGGGTCAGTCCCCCGAAACGGCGCACGCGCGTGTTGAAGATGTCGATCGCCTCCTCCAGATGCTCGCGGGTGAAATCCGGCCAGAATGAATCCAGAAAGACGAACTCGGTGTAGGCCGTCTGCCACAGAAGGAAGTTTGACAGTCGCATCTCGCCGCTGGTGCGGATCAGAAGATCCGGATCGGGAATACCGGCAGTATCGAGTGCCGCGGAAATGCGATCCGGCGTGATGTCGTCCGGCCTCACGTGCCCTTGCGCCACAGCCTCTGCGATACGCCGTGCGGCCTTCGCAATCTCGGTCCGCCCGCCATAATTGAAGGCGATGACGAGGGTGAGCCCGTCGTTGTGCTGCGTCAGTTCGCTGGCCTCGTCGATCAGCGCGATCAGATCATCGTCCAGCCGATCACGCTCCCCAATAACCCGGATACACACGTTGGAGCGATGAAGATCTGCAAGGTCACTGCGGATGTAGCGCCGCATCAGCCCCATGAGGTCATCGATTTCGCTGAGCGGACGGGACCAGTTTTCTGACGAGAAACTGTAGATCGTGAGAAACCCGATCCCAAGCTCGCCGGCCGCGCGGACTGTGCGCCGGACGGCTTCCACGCCCTGGCGATGACCCAGCGTACGTGGCAGCCCTCGTTCTTTGGCCCATCGTCCATTGCCATCCATGATGATGGCGACGTGTCGAGGTGCAGGCCGCG
>CAZZPH010000258.1:0-4435 GCA_964655725.1 uncultured Hyphomicrobium sp. | reverse complement strand
AGGTGGTAGCGGGGCAACCCGTGGAGGTTCGAGTCCTCTCAACCGCACCATGTTTCTTTGCGCGCAGCCGCCACACCAACCCTGCGCGCGTGGTTCCGGTTCGAGGCGTTCCTCGAACTTCCACCATGTTTCTTTGCGCGCAGCCGCCACACCAACCCTGCGCGCGTGGTTACGGTTCGAGGCGTTCCTCGAACCTCCACCATGTTTCTTTGCGCGCAGCCGCCACACCAACCCTGCGCGCGGGTGGTTTCAAATGGCCTCAGGCACGCGATCTCGCCGCTGGGCATTCGGCGACACATGGTGTGGGCATTAACGACTTTCGGCTCTGATTTCGCCGGAGCCTGCTTGATCTAGATTGAGGCTTATCCGGCGTTCCAGAGATTGTTGGCGCATTCGACCGGTGAGAAGCAGTCCAGCAGCGCGCCGATTCTTTTCCATGTCGTTTGGACGGTTCGCCCGGCTGCCTTGCGCAGCAGCGACTTGATCTTTGCGAGGACCGAACGGAACCGAACGGGGGAGAACCGAACGGGGTCAGACCCCTCCCTAGGGGTCTGACCCCACACCTTTCAGAAGCCGAACAGGCTGAAGGGCGGATCTGGTGGTTTGCCAGGTCGCTTCGGCTTTGAGGCGCGCTTGTCCGCATTGCGTGGCCGATCCCGGTTCGTCTTTGTCTTGCTACTGCGGGCCATGTCGGTAACTGGGTGAGTAAACGCGCCTGTCCGGTCGCGGGGTGGAGGGGCGATTGCCGCGACCTCCAGGTCCTCGCCGCGCAGCGATTTCAGAACACCAGCCTCGCCGAAGAACGGGACGAGCCGCGTCTCCTTGCTATCGGCACGCGCGGTTGCCTTGGAGAGCAGGGCCGCCAATTCCTCGTCGAAGGTATCAACCGGGACAAGCGGGGATTGGGGCCGCATGTGGACGACCTTATAGCCGCGCTGCTTCAGCCCGGTCAGGATGGCAGGCAGAGCCTTGGCGGTCGAGGTCTTGATGTCGTGGAAGAGGATGATGCCGCCCCCGCGCCGGTCGACTTCTCTCAATGTGGTGTCGGTCAGTCTCTTCGGGTCGGCGATGTAGCTGTCGTTTGAGACGACGTCGACGGTGAAGGCTCCAATGCCGCGAGACTGCAGATGGGCCATCATCGGATCGGAATCGTTGAGGCCCGGAAACCTGAAAAACGGCGCGATCGGCTGACCGGCGGCCATGGCAATGGCTGCAAAGCCGCGCTCGATCTCATCGGTCGCGCGCTTCAAGGTCAAGCGCTTGAGGTTCAAGGGATGGGACCAGGTGTGGCTTCCCATAGTGTGCCCGCGCGCCATGATGTCCTGCACGCTCGCCGGATAGGCCACGGCCATGCGTCCGACAGAGAAAAACGTCGCCTTGGTGCAGAACCGGTCCAGGGTGTCGAGGATCGATGATGTGATCCAGGGCATGGGTCCATCGTCGAACGTGAGCACGACCTCTCTCGGCTGGAGGAAACCGGCCTCTCGTTTCAAAAGCGAGATGTCGCCGAACAGAGGACCGGAGCTGGTATCGATCTCCACGATTCGATCGACGCCGAGAGCGCGATCCGGCGCATCACAGGCCGCAGCGCGTGCACCGCCGGAACCGATGAGCAAACCGGCCACAACGATCGCAATGTGCGCCAGACATCTCATCCGCATGCTCCTCCACCGGCCACGAGAACAGCCGATTGCAGTCGATCCTGCCCGGGACCTTGGGTGATTTTACTATGCGCGACAAGCCCTTCACACCATTTCCAGCCCTCGTTGCAGCGTGTGCGTCACACCGCAACGCCCCTGGGCGCGGACGGCATCAGGGATGATGTCTGCAGGATCTGCGTCGAGGATAGATCGTTCAAGGACCCAGAGGGCGGATTGCCCAGCTATCGTCGTCGACCACTGGAGCCTTCGGACGCGGGGCGCTGGCCGGCAGGGCATGATGCGGTGTGGACGACGGTGCAGACGAGGGTGTGGTCGTGCTTGACCATGGCAGTTCGTCGTCAGCTGCGCCAACGGCGCCCGATCCCGCCCCGCCTGTCGACACCGGCCAGACGACTCCGCGATCGGCGAGCGGTTGTTTCGATAAAACGAGCTTGCGGCGTGCAGCTTCGCGCTCCGCCATGGCGTCGAATTCCGGCAATGTCACCAGGGGCGCCTTGGAAACCGTGTGGACGACCTTGTAGCCGTTCTCTCTCAGTTCAGCCAGCAGCGAAGTCACCGCCCCAGCCGTCGAAGGCTGGATATCATGGAACAGGATGATCCCCTTACCGTTGGACGCGAGTTGTTTCATGACGTTGCGACGCACGGTGGCAGGGTTGCGGGTGAGGAAATCGCGCGAATCGATGTCGATGGCGAAATTGGCAATGTTGCGGTCCTTCAAGTGCGTGCGCATAGCCGCGCTCTCGCCCAGGTAGGGGAAGCGGAAGAACGGTGCGACGGGGGCGCCGAGCGCCAGTGCAATGGCGCTATGGCCGAGCTCGATTTCTTCTTTTGCTTTGGCGGCGCCGATCCTGTCCAGTCGCTTGTGAGACCAGGAGTGTGTTCCGATGGTATGCCCCCGCTGCGCAACGTCGCGCAGCGTCGTGGGGTCCGAGAGCGCCATGCGGCCAACAACATAGAAAGTCGCCCGCGTGCATTCAGCGTCGAGTGCATCGAGGATCGGCAGAGTGTAGCGCTTCATCGGGCCATCGTCGAACGTCAGGATGACTTCCTTGTCGCCGAGCAAGGTATCCGCACTTGGCTTTCCGAAACGCGGACCGCCGGTCGTGTCGATTTCAAGAACACGCGATACGCCCAGGACGCCCGTGCGGCCTTGGCAATCCGCTGTCGTGCTTGAGGTTGTGGTGGCTGTCTGAGCGACGCCCGGCCGGCCGTCGACGGCGATGCCCAGCATCACTACTGTGAGGGCCGCGAGCCGGGCGTGTTTTGTTGAGTGGCGTGTCATACGTTTGTCGTATCTCCCCACACAGCACGATGCATGTTCGTTGGGCCATCGCATGGCCAGCGGCGTGATCCCGGGCTGTTACCGGGCACCTGGCGCTGAACCCTCGTTACAGTTCAGTCTGCCATCGGCATGACCAGGGGCTACGCTCAACTGCAGTGCCCCAACCCCGTGCTGATGCGTAGTGCCTGTCGCCCGTCGTTTTGGCCGTCGTTCAAGACTTCGCGCCGCCAGTCTTACGGGCACGTGATTTGTGGAGGGCAGATTACCCGTTCGCCCTTCCGCGGCGCAACCCACTTGCGTCAAGATTGCTGCATTGAAACTCCACTGGTGCTGCGAGGTTTCGCTTCTATCCCCTGTATCGGAGCCCGGGAGCTTGTGCTAAGGCCCGCCACTGCCAGACGACGACAGACCATACGGTTGGTCGGGATGAGAGTTGGGGCTGGACTGCGAGGCAGGAACGAATGGCCGAGAGCGGCACATATGCCACGCAACCCGATACACCGGCGTTTTCCGCCGAGGACCTGGTGCGCGAGGTCTCTGCCACCCTGGCCGGTGGAGCGCCACAAGCCGCTCGATCGCTGGTGGAGGGATTGCGTACGCCCGATCTGGCTGAGGTCATCGAGCTTCTGGGGCCCGATCAGCGCATCGAACTGATCCAGGCGTTTGGCGCCGATTTCGATTTCGAGGTCTTCTCCGAACTCGACGAAGTCGTCCGCGATCAGCTCTCCGAGGCTCTGCCCAACGAATACCTGGCGCGCGTCGTCAACGAACTCGACACCGACGATGCCGCCTACATCATCGAGGGACTGGAGGCGAGCGACAAAGAAGAGGTTCTGAGCCAGCTCTCAACCAGTGATCGCGCTGCGCTCGAACGCAACCTGGATTACCCGGAGGATTCCGCCGGGCGCCTGATGCAGGCCCACTTCGTGGCCGTAGCGCCCTACTGGACTGTGGGTCATGTGATTGACCACATGCGCGAGGCCGACGACCTGCCCGACAGCTTCTCCGAGATCTTCGTCGTTGATACCGCGTTCAGGGTGCTCGGAAGCGTGGAGCTATCGCGATTGTTGCGCACCCAGCGTCACGTTCCTATCGACCAGATCATGGAGGGCGATCGCCATGTGGTGCTCGCGACCGAGGATCAGGAGGAGGTGGCCCGTCAGTTCAAGCGGTACGACCTCTTTTCGGTCCCTGTGGTTGATGAAAACCAGAGACTGGTGGGCGTCGTCACGGTCGACGACGTGGTGGAGGTGCTGGACGAGGAAGCCGACGAGGACATGAAGAAGCTCGCGGGCGTGGGCGATGAAAGCTTGGCCGACAGCGTTCTGGAGACAGTCAAAAGCCGCGTTCCCTGGCTCGTCGTCAATCTCGGCACTGCGGTCCTGGCCTCGGTGGTCATTCAACAGTTCGACGCCACGATCGAGCAGATGGTGGCGCTGGCCGTTCTTATGCCCATCGTCGCCTCGATCGGTGGAAATGCCGGAATGCAGAC
>CAZZPH010000257.1:0-4481 GCA_964655725.1 uncultured Hyphomicrobium sp. | reverse complement strand
ACCGGCATGAAGCTCTCAGACGGCATTGCATCCGCACCCGTGCGCGCACCCTGACAGGACGTGCGCGACCGCCGAAGGACAGCCTCGCGGGCCTCGAAGGCGTCAGCGAACGCCATCAGCGCGATCTCGGGACGCAGCGCGCCATGCATGTCGATCGATACCTTGCCCGTTGCCGGCCAAGCCTCGACCGTGACACGGCCACCCGCGCACGACACCGTGCCCTTGATCGTGCTCGACGCCGATCCAGGCCGGCCCTGACGCTTCAGGCTCGCCCCGGTGACACCGAGACGTGCAAACGACAAGGCGTTCTTCACCGCACGCTCGACAGCGCGCGACGACGTGAGACCTGCCGCACCGACAAGATCGATGGCGACGGTTCTGAGCGGCAGTGACGGGATATACTCGTTCCCGCAATCCTCGCGCTCGATGCGCGAAACCACAGCAGTGTCTTCCTCATGGGCGGGGCTTGAACGAGTCAAGTCCATCCCCAATTGGAAGAGGGCGTCATTAAAGGCCATATGACCCTCCCCAACCAGCAGATAGATTCAACCCGTCCGCTCCTTACCTTAGGGGTGTGGGGATTGCATCCTTGACCTTGGGGGCAGGTGGACGAACGGCGAGACGCGCATATGAGGTCAACGCCCCCGCAACGCAAGAAAAAAATGAGAGCGGGCGCCAAAAAAAACCGCGGCGTGCTTCATCGAAGTTTAACAAAGCACGCCACGCCGGCCACGTGCCTCCGGCAGCGCAGCCATCTCAGCCTGCAGCGCAGAAATCCTCATCACCTATTGCTGTAGCAGCTGCTCCAGAAGCCGCTCGGTTTTCGACGGCTTCTTGGGCGCGGCTTGCGCATCGGACGGGGCCTCTGGCGTCGGAGCATCCCCCGGCGCTGCGTTTTGACCACCCAGAATGCCTTTCAATAGCTCTTCGGCGTTCTTGCCCTTCAGCTGCTTGCCGATGTCCTTGACCGCATCGAGGGCCTTATCTGGATTGCTCAAGATCCCCTTCAAGTCCGGCGTGAACTTCGGCTTTTCCCACGACCCGTGAACCCGAACGGGAATCTCGATGCCCCGCCGCGCCTGATCACCGCCCTGGCCGGCAAGTTCTGAGACAAGACGCGGTCGCAGGAGGTAATCGACACCACGGGCACCCACCATGACCTTGCCGGATCCCGTCACGCGCAGCAGCGGGCTCAGCATGGTCAGATCCTGGTTGCTCGCCACGCCCTTCGCGATCGTCCAAGAGGAGGACAGCTCGCTGAAGTCGGTCTTCTCACTCGGTGAACTCGACAGCCCGCCGAGACGTCCCTGAGTGATATTGCGATAAAGGCCTGGGATGTTGATTCCGACAATCGCGCCATCGACGAAATTCAGGTTGGCCTTGCCGGCAAGGGAATTCATCAGCGCGCGCTGCGTTGGGCCCTGGCCGTTTACCGTCACATCGACTTTGCCCTTGCCTGACAGCCAATTGAGATCGGCGGCATCCTTGAGCAGGGGCAAAGTCTCCACACCATTGAAGGAGAGGCTGGCGCCTACATTGGGCGATCGGGGGGCCGTCGCATCGACCGTGATCTGCCCCTTGCCGCTGCCCTGATA
The DNA here is from genome assembly GCA_964655725.1 of uncultured Hyphomicrobium sp. GTDB lineage: Bacteria > Pseudomonadota > Alphaproteobacteria > Rhizobiales > Hyphomicrobiaceae > JAGVSR01. The sequence continues at coordinate 2,886 of CAZZPH010000257.1, read as the reverse complement.
GAGTTGCACCTCGTCGAATGCGGTCTTGAGCACCTGATCCTTCAGCGCCGCATTGAGACGCGACTTGCCGACCTTGATGTCCTTATAACGAAGACGGCCGAGATCCAGGCGCGCGTCGAGATCGATGAGGCCGAGCGCTGACAGATCGTAGGGCTCTTCACTCCACCCGCCACGCTGACTGTAGCCGCGCACTTGCGGCACCGCTTTAGCTGCGGGGGCGGGTGTGGCGCTCTTGCGCGCCGGCCCTGCGGTATCACCACCCAACCCGGCGATGTACTTGTTGAGATCGAGACCCGTGAGCTTCAGGTTTGCCTTGACGAGCGGCTTCTTTCCGCTGGCATCGACAGCGATGTCCCCTGTCGCGGTTTCTCCATCCAGTGCGATCTTGGAGCCTGTAAGTGAATAACGCCCATCGGCAGCGGCGACCTTGCCGGTCAGATCGATCGGACCAAATCCCGTACCCTCGGGCAATTGGGTGCCGACCCAGCCGGCGAGCGTGCGTATGGAAGGGGATTTCACGGTAAGCGCGCCATTCAATCCCAGCGCGGGTGAGTAAGCGATGGTGCCGTCATAATTCGCGGTCACTGGGCGCCCAGAAATTTTTGCTTTCACCGTTACAGGGCGGCTATCTGCGAGAAGCGCCAGCGTCGCCAGCGTCCCGTCGAAGGCTACGTTCTCGCCGTTCCAGGCCATATCACCCTTGGCGGAGAGCGGACCTGAAAGCGACGTCACGCCCAGATCGATGTTGAGCGCTTCGATCTGATGCTTCTGCGCCCCCGACGCATAAGTGAGGTTTCCACCGCGCAACGCCAGCACCGTCTCACCGGCAAGGCTGTCGGCGATCTCGCGCTGGCTCACACCCTGGCCAGCCATGGCGATCTTGCCACCAATCCGGCCGCTCCCTGACACGGCATCGATGCCGGCCAGCCGGGCGACGGGCACAAGGGACAACCCTTCGATGACGACATTTGCACCGACCGCGGGCTGCGCGGCGCGCCCGTCGACACTCAAGAACCCGCTTGCACCCCCTTGCAACGCCTGCAACTGCGCTATCGAAAGCTTCAGCACACGTCCGCTCAGCTCGACACGGCCCGCGGCCCGATCGATCACGACCGCGCGATAGACTGTTCCCACGGCATCGAAGGAAACATCCGCATCGAGTGCGTCCAAGGCCGAGACGTCGATGGGTTCAGTGGACAGCCCCAAACGTTGGGTGAACCCTTGGACGCGCGTTGCGCCACCCGGATCGCCTCCATCCGCTGGCGCGCCTTGCTCCAGAAGATCCTCGATCGACTGGGGGGCTGCAGGAGATGCCGGGGCGGGTGCAGAGGGTGCCACGGGTTTGGCGGCTGGGGCAGGCGGTGCGGCGTTCGGCTGAGTTGCCGGAGCGTTGGCACCAGAGGCGCCGGCCTGGAGCAACGTGTCGAGATTAAGCTCGGACAGCTTCAAGTTCGCCTTCAGGATCGGCCGCGCCGCGCCTGTCGTAACGGCCACGTCTCCCGATGCCTTCGCTTGATCAAGCGCCGCCGTCATCCCGCTCAGCGTATACGTACCCGCCGAGGCCCTGAGCTTGCCTTTGATGTCAAATGGCCCGGCCGAGTTGGGCAGCGCTCCAGCCGCACCGCTAAAGAGAGCCAGAGCCGCCAGAGACTGACCACGCACCTCCAGATCGCCGTCGGCCTCGATCGCAGCCTCCAAACTGAGACGCCCGTCGTAGCGCGCCGAGAGGGGCTGGCCGTCAATCTTCGCGGCGACAGTGACCGGTCGATTCTCGATGAGGTCCTTTGGAGCATCGAGCGTGAGGGCGAGATCGAGCTTTTCCTGTTTCCATGTCAGATCGCCGGTGGCGTTCAACGGCAACTCGATCGAGGGCATGGCCAATTGGAGATTGACGCCGCTCAGCGTTTCTCTGATGCCGCTGCGATGATCGGTGTAAGTCACGGTGCCATTCGCGATGCGGACATCGGAAAGCGCCAGCTGCCGCAACTCAAAACCACGAGTCGATTGCGCCGCCGTTGGCGCGGTCTCGATTGCCAGTGCCGGAGCGTCCGTCGCCTGCGAAGGGTCTTGCGCCTGCGCCACACGCACCGGACGATCGCCGTGAGGGGCAATTGCGTGGGCGAAATCCCAAGTCCTGGCACCCGACGCATCCACCTCAAAATTGAAGACGGGCTCGTCGAACGACAGCCGTTCCACCACGACCTCACGTTTCAGAAGCGGCCAGAGCCCGACGCTGACCGTCAGCTCCTTCATGGTGACGAGCGGCTCTGCAGCCATCTGCGGCGGTGCAGAGAGTGAAACGTCCGCCATCGAAAGTCCCAAAGAGGGATAGACGCGGAACGACGACGGCCCCGCGATCACGAGATCGCGGCCGGTCCGAGCCTTCACCTGCGCGACGATCTGATCTCGAATAAGCTGCTGCGGCCCCGTCAGCAGCACCAGCCCCACACCGGCGGCCACGAGACCGATCAGCACCAGACCCAGGATCATCAGCCCCTTGAACACACCACCACGGCCCCCGCTGGGCGGACCGGGAGGGCGCCCTCCCCCCGGCCGGCGCGGCGGCATCGGTGGCCGGCCTCCATATCCCGGCGGAGGTTGGCCGCGGCCGCGCGGAGGCTGGGGATGATGTGCGGAGGGATGCGCTGCGGCCGGGTTACCGAACTGCGGCTCGCGGTGCGGCAAGGGCGGTCTGTGTTCGCTGGGTTGCCCACCGAACTCTGGTCTTGCAGGGCCACCCGGGTTGGGGTTGACCTCCCAGGACGGGACAGCCTGATCCTGACCGGCATGCTCCCCCGCATACGGATTGCGCTCGCTCGTTGGCCGGTAAGACCCCAACTGAGGGCGGGGGCCTGACGGAAGTGGCGGCGGTCTGGGTGGTCTGCG
>CAZZPH010000256.1:0-4483 GCA_964655725.1 uncultured Hyphomicrobium sp. | reverse complement strand
CAAACGTATCCTTGACACGAGCCGCGCCGGGAGGGCCTATTCCGCCCATGACAGTGAAGCGTAAACCGCCCCTCGGACCGCGGACCTCCGCGACCGCCTCGCCACCCGTGCCAGACGCTCTCGATGAGGTCTCCACGGAGGTCCCCTCGACGGCAGATTCTGCCGCGGGCAAACCGGCAAAGGTACGCACAGCAAACAGCCGGCGCATCGAAGTGGGAAAACCACGCCCGGACCGTCCCGCGGTCGCGGCGCGGGTGCGCAAACCTAAGGCACGGACGAACGCGCCCAAGGAAGCAGCCGATCACCGCCCCGCTGCGAAACTAAAGCCCTTGAAAACGAAGTCCGGCAAAGCGTCCACCCCGCGGACCTCGGCCCTTCGTAAGGCAGACACACCCAAGTCCGCCGGGCGGAAATCTCCCGCGCGGAAATCCGCGACCGCGACATTGACTTCGGCAAAATCTGGCAAATTGGGCACAGCATCGCGACAGCCGGCTCCGCGCAGCAGCACCAAAGCCCGCGCAGCCCCCGAACGCCCAGCGCCGCGTGGCATCACGGCCCCCGGCGCGACACTCGCTTCGCCGAAGGCCGCCCGCCGCATGGCGCTGGCGGACAAGCCAACCCGGCGCAAGGCAGGCCGCAGATCACCCATGGCCTGCGCGAAGTTCGCCGTCGGTGAAGTGGTCCGGCACAAATTCTACCCCTTCCGGGGCGTCATTTTCGACATCGATCCGGTCTTCTCCAACACCGACGAATGGTGGCTCGCCATCCCCGAAAACATGCGGCCGAGCAAGAACCAGCCCTTCTATCACCTGCTCGCTGAAAACGCGGAGTCGGAGTATATCGCCTATGTCTCGGAGCAGAACCTGCTGCCCGACACCAGTGGCCTGCCCGTCCGCCACCCGCAAGTGCCGGAGTATTTCGTCGAGGACGAAGACGGGCGCTACCGGCCGGTCTATCTGGAAATGCTGAACTGACCGCGGGGCCCGGCGCGCGCGACGGTGCCGGTCAAGCGTCCACGGACCGCTTCACCTCGAATACCTCCATGATCCGGCAACCGCGATGCGGGCCATCGCACACGAACGTCCACTGACCTTCCGTGAAGGTGTCACACATCTTGACGCCCTTGATCAGTATCCAGTGACCTTCCTTGCCTTTGTGGATCGCCAGAATGTAGTGCGACCAGGCGTTACGCGGCTTCTGCATCCAGGTCCACACCGTCGGGCGCTGCTTGCGCTCGCGTTCCATGAAGCTCTCTTTGAGCGTCATTGTGTAGCCGTAGACGGCGAGCGCGGCCTCCACCTCGTCCGCATAGGTCCCCTTGACCGGATGGCGCAGATCCGCCGGCAAATCGCGATAGGCGTTGATTGCGCATTCGATCTTGCTCACCGGATATCCGGTGATCGCGGACAGCACATATGGCCCGCAGAACGCAACGCGTCCGGTGTCGTTCGTTACGTCATTCAGGCCCGGCGTCAGCCGGCGCTGAGGTTGCAGATCGTCCACGGCATCCCTCACGGCAATTCAAATCGTTTGTAACGTCAAACGATCCTCGCGGGACGATGGTTGATGAAACGTTAACGTCCCGCCGCAATCCAACGGGGCGCAATACAAAAGCGCGACCCGCAGCATCCTGTGCTGCTGAGCCGCGCTTCCGGCCTGATCAGGAGTTGGGGAGAGCTCCGCTCAGGACCTCGCGAGCACAGGCCGGTTCGCGGGCCTGTGCACTAGAACCCATCGCGTCATGTCAGCCGGGTCGACGCACGAACCGGAATGCGCTGGTCTGCCGCGCGCAGGCGGGGCGATCCTTTCACCGTCCGGCGCTCGGCTTTCACAGAGACCGGCTTCAACTCCTCAAGTTCCCTGGCCCAATCAGCCGCTGTGCGGATCTCGACCACGCAGCGATGGCTCGAGGGGCGGAGGCGAAAGGGCGGCAAAGGTCGCATCAGCATTGGCTAGCTCCAAATCTGGCAGGACACCTGACGGGCAGTGCGGCGCCTTTCCAGGCCATGGCGCTCAACACCTCCGGGGACCGGTCCGTGTCGTTGCAGGGCATGTGCCAGGGCAAAGCGGGCACAAAAATGGCCGCAAATTCATAGGCCTGAGAATAACGGGGCGCAGTTGGCGCCCGCTCGGTGCCCGGTCGTGCTGTGATCGCGGGCACGAAGCGCTGCAGATTGAGGCACCCGCCGGCCCGTCGCGAGCAAGCACCATGTTCCCCCACCCGGTTATCCCGCACCGGGTCAAGAACACAAGCGATGTCGCGCCGGCATGCGTTTACTCCCCGTGCAGAGAGAAGTAAGTGTGGTGGGCGAGCCGCCTGAGGCTCCCTGACGAAGAGGACAGCGCATGCGCTACGACGAGCGGGACCGGGAAAGCAAGAATGTCGACGACCGGCGCGGACAAGGCGGTGGCGGGGGTTTTGGGTTCCCTGGCGGAGGCGGCATTCAAATCCCGATGGGCGGAAAAGGCGGCCTCAGCCTGACATCGCTCCTGATCATCGGCGCGATCATGCTGTTGTTCGGCATCAACCCTCTCGAAGTTCTGACGGGCGGACAAGGCGGCGGAAACTTCCCGCAACTGCCGCGTGCAGAGGCCCCACAGCGCCCCTCCGGCACCGGTATCGACATCCCCGGGCTGCCAGGCGGGGCAAAAACCACCACCGCACCGGGCAAGCCAACCCACGACGAGATGGGTGTCTTCATCAAGCGCGTGCTGGCCGACACCGAGGACGTCTGGAACCGCGTCTTCCAGAGCTTCGGACAGAACTACAAGGAGCCTCAGCTCGTGCTGTTCGAGCGCGGCATCCGAACCGCCTGCGGCGTCGGCATGAGCCAGATGGGGCCGTTCTACTGCCCGCTCGATCAGAAGATCTATATCGACCTTGTCTTCTTCGATGAATTGAAGCGCCGCTTCAACGCGCCGGGGGATTTCGCGCAGGCTTACGTCATTGCGCACGAGGTTGGTCATCACGTGCAGACGATTCTCGGCATCGCCGAGAAGGTCCAGTCCATGAAGCAGCGCACGGACGAGAAGAGCGCGAACCGGCTGCAAGTGCGCATGGAGCTGCAGGCCGACTGCCTGGCTGGCGTGTGGGCCAATCTCAACCACCAGCTCAATAATCGCCTGGAGCCCGGCGACATCGACGAAGGTCTGCGCGCCGCCAACGCCATCGGCGACGATATGATCCAAAAGAAAATGCAGGGCTACGTCGTCCCCGACAGCTTCACGCACGGAAGCGCCGAACAGCGCATGCGCTGGTTCACCATCGGCTACAAGTCCGGCCAGATGCAGACCTGCGATACGTTCAACGCCGAGGACCTCTGACAGCGTGGCGCAGGAACTCTGCGCCGGTGGCACGCTGCAGCGGCGCGCACCACACGGTCTGCGGCGTGTCTGGCTTCTCGCCGAGATGGCGCTGCTGTTTGTCGCCGCCCCGCTGGCGATGTGGTGGGCCGTGCACCGGATGGGAACACCGCTGTTCCTGGCGCTTGTGCCGGTCCTTGCAGTCGTTGTTTTCATTCTCGCCGCCGACCGGACATTCTCGCTGAAGCGGGAGGCCGCGACGGGATTCGGGTTGGCGACCTTGCTTTCGATCCTCGTTGTGGGCCTCTTCGGTGCGGGACTGATGGCCGCCTACGTCCTGGATACGCGACCCGCGTCGTTTCTGGAGTTCCCGGCCAACCGGCCCGAAACCTGGGCGCGCATCATGCTCATCTATCCGTTCGCATCGGTGCTGGCTCAGGAGATCGTGTATCGAACCTTTTTCTTTCACCGCTATGGCGCGCTGTTTGGAGACCGGCGTGAGCTTGGCATCGGGGCCAACGCCCTCTTGTTCGGCTTCGGACATATTGTCATCGGTCAGCCGGCCGCTATCATCGCGACCATCTTCACGGGATGGCTGTTTGCCCGCCGCTATGCCGGCACGCGGTCCTATTGGGCCGTCGCGATCGAGCATACGCTGTGGGGTTGGATGGTCTTCACGATCGGGCTGGGCCGCTACTTTTTCACCGGTGTCTCGAATGTGTGAGGCGCAAGGCGCGGGCAGGCAGGCATGAGAACGGTCGACGATCTGAAAGGCCGCACCGGCTGGATCATCAGCGACGGCAAGGCGGGTAACGTCGTGCAGATGTGCGGCGTGTTCGACGCGCTCGGGCTTGACTACGTCGAAAAGCTGGTCGCGCCGAAGGGATTGCAAAAGCTCCTCTCACCGTGGAGCGGTGTGGCACGCCGGGAGCGATTTGCGCAGCCAGGACAGAGTGCATTCGCACCGCCCTTCCCTGATTTTGCCATCGCAGCCGGACGCCTGACAACGCCCTACATCCGCACGCTGAAGCGGCAGGCCGGCGCGCGCACGTTCACGATCATCCTGCAAGACCCGAAAGTCTCGCTCGCAACGGCCGACCTGTTCTGCGTTCCAGAGCACGACAGGTTGCGCGGACCCAATGTCATGACGACGCTGACGGCGCCACACGGCTATTCCCCA